>CAIKZE010000071.1 GCA_903831825.1 uncultured Lentisphaeria bacterium
ATAAAACTGGCATTAAAGTCACAGAGGAAGAGATGAAAGATTTAAATTTAAAACAAGACGAATTTCATGGCGAGTGGAACTATAAAATAAGTCCTAAAATCGATGCTAAAATGACTTAGTTATTTAGTAACAACCCCTTAGACCGCTGCTGCCGTAGACTATTGTTCCTGATGATCCGACATGGCGAAGAAACTATGGGTTTCGACTTCTGAGCGTCGCCTATGCATCGAACCGCAGAGCCTACGCTCGGCAGCTCGATGTTTTACTGGCTGTGGATCGGCACGTATTGCCGACACAAAGGCTGACATGGCGAATACCGACCTATCCGGCGATATTTCCAGGTGTGGATGGTTGACTATCTGGAACTGTAGATGCGGAAACAAGACAAAAGCAGGATTATAATTGACGCGATGACGGCAACGGTGGCGTTATCAGAACTTAAAGGAACATAGTCAATTGGCAGTGGTGGCGGCTTCAGCATTAATGTCTGTGTCGTTTGACATTATGAACGTTATCAGGTCGCCCAGTCGGTAGCGTACCGCTGCCCCCAAAGGCCTGCGCTGAAAGCTGAAAGCGCCTTCTTTCTCTAATTTTTTAAAATTGGCTAAACTGATCCCGAGCATTTCACTGGCCTCACGCTGGTCGATAAGCCGGTGCTGGATCGGCGGCAATAACTCGCCTTTGTTCGCCAGGCTCTTGAGGTTTGATAATATCTGATTCATCTCTGGAACAGTTATGATCCCCTCTTCTGTAAGTGGCTGCATTAGTCTTCCAAGTAACCGGACGGTCTTTAAACGGATGTTGTTCATTTTTGCATCTCCTATTTGGGTTATAGGATTATGCACTTGTGTAAAAAAATAATTTCTCTTGTAGGCTGAAAACATAACTCAGACAACCCAACATCCAGTCTTATCGACACTTCCATTTCAGATTTGAGCTTAACCCATCTCCATGAAAAATCGGTATAAGTATTAGAGTATATAAATCTATAAAATATTAAATACAGATTACAGAATAGCAGTCTATTACATCCAGGATATAGAAGATACATAACCAACTGAACATAAATACAGAATACCGAACAGAACATGACCACCTGACTCCTGAAACATACTTAAAATACATCAAACTATAGAATACTTAACAGAGCCTGAAGAACCAGCAGAATATAAGCATCTCCCAGTCCATCAGAACACTTCTTTACCAGTTTTTCCCCTAAAGTATTTTTTTATTTACTGAGAATATATCTATAGATTCACCCTCAACAAAAAAGGAAATAACTCCAATGAGAACTTACAATGTCGTAAGAAAGAACGAATACCAGGGACACCCGCTACTGTCATTAAGATTCTACCCTGACGGCTTTCATGGCGAGATACTGAAAAGCATTCTTGACCACCTGCGCTATGCCGTCAGCCAGAGCAGTCAGGTCTTCATCGTCCGTCTGGATATCCGGTTCCCCGTATATTACAATTCTGTCCTTCCTGCCAACGCTATCTTCATCGGCTTCCTGGCCAACTTCATTAAACATTTAAAACGGCATGGCTGCAACCCGCACTATGTCTGGAGGGTTGAGCCTGGGGAGATTAACCCGCATGGACACTATCATCTGGCGCTCTTTCTTGATGGTAACCGGGTACAGGATGGCTGGTCCATTAAATACAAGGCGGAAGAGTTCTGGGCTTCAGCGCTAGGTATCCAAGTCGAAGACGTTAAAAAAGATAGCAGGCTGGTACATCTCTGTCAGCCGAACAGTCCTGACAGTCATTTCCACACGGGGTTCAAACTACAGAAATATTATCCTGACTTTGACCAGAAGCTGTACGATGCCTACTGCTGGCTTTCATATATCACCAAGGTCGGTCCTGCTGAATATGAAATGCCGGGTAATCGCGCATTTGGCTGTTCGCAGTTGCCGGTGATGTTTCCATGACGACTTGCTAACTGAGTAACAGGCGGTATCACTTTTACCGCCTGTCAGTACTCTCCATCACGTCTCCCGCCTGAGCGGGATGTACGGCACAGAAAGTCCCATGTATCACATGCAAAATATGCTCTTCCATGCTGTATTACTCTCTGTAAGAAAATACTTGCTGCCGTTATTGGATAGTTACGCACAAAAAAATCAACGCAAGGAAAGAGACCATGAGAAAGAACGTGAAAGAAACCATTAGAAAAAACAAGAAAAAGAACAAGAAAAAGAACATGAAAAAAGGTACTTTTAATTCAAAGAAAACTTCCGATAATGTAATTATAAGAGAAAACCATTATGAGAAGTATCTTGGAGAAATGGATCATCAAATACTACAGTCCGGAGATAAAAGTACAGATGTACGCGTTGAATTCTATAAATTTAAGCCTGCTCCCAAAAGGCCGGGGTATACGCTAATAACCGGCGGAATGAGTGACGCCAAGCAAAATATTCCGCTTGATAATAAGCGAACGTCAGGGCGCACCGAGCTTCTTATGTATGCCAGGGAACCGGACGGCTGGATGTTCGGACTTTTAGACATATTATCCTTGATGCCGTTCAAAAATAAGACTTTTTTACACTGGCAGAGCTTATACTCTATGGGCATCTGTCTGCATGTTGGAGAATCAGAATTTACCCATATATTATTTATGCCGCCGTTTTTCGAGAATGAGTGTTTTTATAATACCCTTCACATAAATGGCGACAAAGTTGACCCGCTATGGGTGATCCCGATTACCGAACTGGAGTTTCAGCAATGTCAGCAGGAAAATGGCGCTCTAGCAGTAATGGAAAAGATTATGTGTGATAAACTTCCCCGAATGTTCAATTGACGAATCCATGATACGAAAAAGATAGTTCCAGTCTGCAAAGTTCTTCCCAATTTACAGTGCAGCCGTTTCAATTCGCCTTGATCCAGCAGCGCTTCTATTTTATCCTATAATTGTATGTGCTGTAAAGTCTGCTGTGCTGAAGTAGGCCACAGCAGACTTATTATTCAAGCCTGCGAGGCAATCTATTCAGGCTTGCCCGCGATTATTCGGACTTCCTACGTCAATGAGCAGAAACAGTCAGAACTCTGTTACTGCATATTGGTAACTTTTAACGAGAGCAGGCTTCGGTCGATTACAGGCGGTATGCATTAAGTTAAAACATAGCAAAACATGGATAAAGCACAGGACGAAAGCTTTGATTTTTATATTACTTTAAACCGTTATAATATGATGATCCTGCTGAATATACGCCTTAACGTGAGGACTATGAACGATGACGGATTTAATGGCGCTGAAGCAAGCCGTGGAGACTGTTAAGAAGAATACCGTGATCGATATCGTGCAGGCGGCGATAGATGCCGGGGAAGATATCAACGTGCTGCTTGATGAAGGTATGATTCCGGGCATGCGGGAGATCGGAGAGCGCTTCTCCAGGAGTGAAGTCTATGTGCCTGAGCTGTTGATCGCAGCCCGTGCCATGCAGGCCGGACTGCTGCTGCTCGAACCGGTGCTGATCGGTAGCGAACGGGAGCCGCGCGGCAAAGTCGCGGTCGGCACGGTTAAAGGCGATCTGCACGACATCGGCAAAAACCTGGTGGCAGTTATGCTTCAGGGCGCGGGCTATGAAGTTATCGACCTTGGCATCAACTGTGATCTGGCTAAATATAACTCCGGGGTGGACCAGGGAGCACAGATACTGATTTGCAGCGCACTGCTGACCACCACGATGCCTTATATGCGCGAGATCGTTGACGCATTTACGGATGAC
>CAIKZE010000072.1 GCA_903831825.1 uncultured Lentisphaeria bacterium
CGAGCCTTATCAAGCGGGGCAGTATTCCTTTGTAATCATTTGCATACGCCATTAATCCGAGTCCCCCTTGTTTCAGATTATTCACGCAGGCTATCTGTTTTGTTTTCTCCCGGGCTTTTTGCAGGGCAGGCATCAGCATTGAGATGAGGATTATTATAATTACGATAACCACCATGAGTTCCACTAATGTAAAAATTCTTATTTTACTGCTCATAAATGTGCCCCGGATGTTTTGTTGTGTTGCCTGCCTTTATCTGCACCGGGAATTCAATGTGCAGCGGGGAGCTTTCTGATGTATTGTTCATGAGTTCCGTAATTGCTTCCGCCGCTTTTATTCCCATTTCATATGGCGTTATCTGGTGGCTTGTAACTGTAAGGTTTCCTTTCGTTATGGTGTCTGTGGCGAGAGTGATGACGGAGCAGCCTTCCGGGATTTTTATGTTCCGGGACTCACAATATTCAAGTATTTCCAGAATATGATTTTTTACTGGTGTGAGTATTATGAGCGCGGTATGCCTCATGATTATATCCGATGCATTATTTTCCTGAAGTTCTGCCGTCGAGACGTCATTTAACAATAACAGTGAATTTGATGAATCAAAACCGTGCCGCTTCATTCCTTCTTCAAATCCAATGTACAGTTTTTGTTCTATCCATAAATCCGATTTGATTCCGATTGCGCATATTTTCCGGTGTCCCATTGCTGCAAGATAATCTACCAGTCCGGCTATGTTTCCGGCGCTGTCTTTTTCGATATAGTTCAGGGTTTCATCATTATTCGGCCTGTCCAGCAGTATATATGGAATTCTGAGTTTCCTGAAGGTTTCAACCGCTGCGAGAACCGGCAGATATGTCCCGGTGCAGATGACTCCGTCGCAGTTAACATTCCTGATGCTGTCTATTGAGTCCAGGGTTTCATACCGCAACAGTTTTGTATTAAGATTGTGTTGCTCCAATACATGTTCTATTCCCCGCAGCATATTGAAAAAATAAGTATCGGGAGTGAGGTATGACAGGGATGCCAAGTTGAAGCGGATTCCTATCGTATTGTATCTCGTCAGTTTTTTGGGTTTCCCCCAGAATGTTCCGACCTGCGGCACAGAATAGACGATATTGTCTTTTTTAAGTTCTTTGAAAGCCTTGTCAATTGTCACCATTGAAGTATTAAATTTTTTGACAAGCTCTCTCATTGACGGGCAGGGGGTATTTTCAGGAATATTACCACTGCAATATTCTTTTATCATCGCATCTTTTATCTGCATATGAAGCAATTGATGCGTATTTCTTGTAATTTGATTCATTTTTCCCTCACAATGCTGCTCTACCTGCTCTATGCAGTATATTATATACTCTCTTTCCTGTCCTGTCAATAGAGCTTCTGAATTTTTCCTAAATAAAGAAATTCAAAAATGAAAAAATTACAGAGAAAAAATTCACCATGTCTGGATTTTGAATCAGTTAGGCTTAATTTCCCGCCCCTTTGGTCGTTTAAGAATTATAAAGCGTTGAGTTTAAGGTTAGGAGCTGTAAAAAAATAACCTTTACATCTTCGCGATTCTCCCGGACGAAGAATTTAACGCAAAGACGCGAAGGCGCGAAGAAGAGATTTTTTTTAAGTTTGGCTATGCCAAATTTTAAAAAGACTTTTTTTCTTAGCGATTTTGCGCCTTTGCGTTAAAATTAAGGTTTAAATTCATTACACCGGCAATTCACAAAATCACTTCGGGATATTTCGCGAAACTTGTCAAGTTTATTTCTTAACAACTCCTTCACG
>CAIKZE010000073.1 GCA_903831825.1 uncultured Lentisphaeria bacterium
ATTGATATTGTGTTGACCAGGGATCAAAACCTGGATGAATACATTCAAGCCGTTTTGGATCAGGGTGTGTTTCATCGTGTTGAAGAAAACAAGCGTGCTGGTGATTTGCCCAAGCAGCATTACAAGTTTTTTTACAATAGTGTTATTCAAGGTAAGGAAAGCCATATTCTTTTGCAATACCTTCGCCAATTACTGGCTTGAAACCGGCTGTAAAGCCGGATGAATAGCGCCCAAACGGGCAATTTGCTGAAAAATCTCTGCCAATAAAATGGCATCGGGTTTTTCCGGAAGCATTTTTAATATTTCTGAGGCATAACGGTAGCCGCGATAGCCAGATTTCAAGTCCAGAACGCTATAATCCGGATCGAATTGTCGATAAGGCTGTAATAACGCATAGCTGAAGTTCACCATGAAAAACGACAGGTTGACCGCATTGGTGACACCAGTTTCGGTGACATTCATGAAATCTTCCAAACCCCAATACTGCTTTGCGTCACGGAAATTGAACTCGATTTGGAAACGCAAGCTGTAGAATTTGATAATTTTATCGTAAGCCAAATCCAAATCGGTGCTGAATAAAATCACATGAGCTTGGGCTTTCGTCACGAGATTGGTCTTGAGAATGATAACGACATTCAAAGCAAAAGCGAATTCTTTATTGTAGAACTGACCTTGGAATACGTCTTTGCGCAAGTTGTCTTCGATGGAGGTTTCTTTGAAGTATTTTGCATCCATCTTGTGGAAATCGATTTTTGCGCCATACTTGGGTTTCCGGCCGAGGCCGCTGTGTTCTCCTTCAAAAGATGTATATAGTGCTGCATCCGAACGCAATTTGGAAATCAAGTGCAAATTCTCTTGTCTGACCATCCAGGCGCTGGGATAGTTACCGAAATGTCCATCCATGGCAACATATTTCAAAGCGATGAATACGCCGAGCGTAGCGATAAAACTTTTCAAAGCGGTTTGGATGCGTAATAGCTCAGGATTGAGGATGACAGCCTGCTTATCTTTGTTCTTGCTGCCTTTCGGACGGCCTGGTTTTTTCTTTTCACCGGTCGGCTTGACCTTTCTGGCTTCTGCTTTGGCCTTGCTGGTCGCCTTTTCTTCGACACTTTTGATGATTTGGGTTGCCTGCAATGGATAAGAATGTTCTTCGTTAACATTTATCAAGGAAAAGGTAAAAAACGAAATGCCTGGAATGGCTTTCTGTTGCAGGCCCGCAAAGAAACGGTCCAGCCCATGCGTTTTCTTACCGGCTTTGCTGATAACTGTTTCATCACCGGCTCCAATATATTCGTCGGCAGGCTTCAAAAACCGTAATCGAAACAAGACCCATTGGATTTCACTCCACATCAGCTTGCTTTGGTAGAAGCGTTGGATGCTACGGTAGCTTCCGCCTTTTTCTGTCCAGCGGGAGAGACCCAACATCGTGATCCGTCCATTGGCCGCCAGCATTCCAAAAATAACGTGGCTCAGCTGGCGCAAAGTCGGTTTCTCTAAAAGAGGTGCTATGTTTTGTAAAAGTGCTAAAATCTCTGGCATGAGCTTCTCGGGTAGGTTGGGTTAGCGAAGACTTCAACTTTACTCGAAAAGCTCTATTTAATTCAACTATTTTTGGCGAAGGTATTG
>CAIKZE010000074.1 GCA_903831825.1 uncultured Lentisphaeria bacterium
ATCCCAATAACCTCTTTAAACGTTGGTTGGGTTTTTTATCATACTCGTCCTGGAGTTCTTGCAGCGTTTTTTTGACTTCACCGTCTGAAATAGCTTTAATGCGAGGGTTTACCCACTTCGGTCGATCATCTTTACCGCATAAGTCTATATGTTGTGGGTTTTTCTAACACCTTAATATTCAATGAGAAATGACAGTGTGAATCTCTTTTGGCGCGATGCTCAAATCAATGATACTGTAAGCGAAAACATTACAAGATCACAGAACTGCATCATCCCGGAGGCATCATGCAAAAATATAAAGGAAAGACAACACCCCCCCCTGACAAAATATTAATTTGATGTTATGATTGAATCTGATTCGATTACACCTTTTGAATTGGAGGATATTATGGCACATGAAATGAATAATATGTTGCGAAGTCTGACCATGCTAAAAAAGGCGTTGGACAGACTTGGCCGTCTGAACTATTTTGACAGAAAGCAGTATCCGGCAATATTTTTGGAGATAGAGGAAACTATTGATGCTATACAACTGTGGATAAGAAAGAATATGGCATTTTCTTCTATAAAGACTTTTTATACAAGTTTGAGTGATTTTATGGAGACTCTTGCAGGCATGATTTGCCAATT
This sequence comes from uncultured Lentisphaeria bacterium, assembly GCA_903831825.1. Taxonomy (GTDB): domain Bacteria; phylum Verrucomicrobiota; class Lentisphaeria; order Victivallales; family Victivallaceae; genus CAIPAT01. The sequence continues at coordinate 631 of CAIKZE010000074.1, forward strand.
ATGGGACACATGTAAGCCGAAATCGGGCAAAAGAGAGATGAAAAAATCTCATAAAATCAGGGAACAGAAAGCCATTTTAAAGTCTATTGATACAATGATATCAAAGACAAGAGAATCTGTTGAAGCTTGCATGAATACTAATACCGAAATGGCTTCAGAACTGGAGAAAAGTCTGGAGATAGCATTTTCCAAAACCATTATCAAAGGCTTTGCGGATAGAATAGCAAACCTCGTTTCTCAAAGGGGGGAAAAGACATACATCTTTGCTTGCGAGAATAGTGAAGAATATTCATTTCTCATAAAAGACAAGATTAGATTTCGCACTGAAGTTGTTGATAAATTATGTAATAACGGTCATCTCACTGGCCATAAACATTGCTGTAAAAACCATAATGAATATATTTTGTGTGGATTTCGCAAGAATCCTCGCAAGACAAGGATGAAATCCCGAGAACAGGAAACATTTGAAATCCGCATTGTTAAATGTGTTGATTGTGGGCAAAAATTCTCACTTTTGCCCAGCTTTCTACCAAGAGAGAAGAACTTTGATATAGACATAATTGGTAATGTTTACCAAAATTTGTGTTTATTCGGACTCAGCGTTCAAGGATGTCTACAGAATCTTGCAATTTTAGGAGAAGCAGGTATCCGGAGCAAGCAAACCATTTTCAACTGGATTCGATGGATGGGAACACATCATCCTGCAACGATCTTAACAAGGGCAGGGATAAAAGGTTCAGGATATTTACAGGAAGACGAGGGGTTTGAAAAAGAGCCAAATCTAAGAACATATTCAGTAGTCATGGTAGATCCAAAGACTATGTTAGTCTGGCATGCTGATTATGTGGATCACGTTGATGAAAAAACTCTCTCTGGCTCGTTCCAGGCATTTCTTGAAAGAATCAATTTTAGCATTCTCGGAGTAACTAAAGATAAATGGCGACCTTCCACCAGCGCACTGAAAACCGTATTTCATAAAATATGGATTGGGTATTGCCATCGTCACTGCTTGAAGCGATTCCACGAGGTACTGGAGGAATATCAAAAACTGGTCAATTGTAGTCGTGCAAGAATATCAGAGCTATATTTGAAGTTCAAAAAAATATTAAAAACCTCAACATCAAAAGCAAACATGGAGGCAAAGATCAGGTGTTTGGATGATGAAGCCTTTGGTGATCCACTACTACAAGCCAGGCTAACAGAACTGAGGGAAAATGCTTCACATTACACCGCCTACAAGAACAGAAAAGGGATAACAGAAACGACATCTTTGGTTGACAATTATTTAAAAATAGTCAAGCGAAAATTGAGACAAGTGGAGAGTTTTCGAGACAAGGAGTGGACAGCTCTTTTCTTTAGAGCCCAAGCTAATACCAGAAATTTTGTTCCGTTTAATCCAGGAGCGAAAAATGTTGATAAAAGTCCTTTTATGCTGGCTGCTGGCCAGACACATAATTTACCCTGGATTCAGGTCATGAATATGCACAATGCCTTTTTGTTCACTGAA
>CAIKZE010000075.1 GCA_903831825.1 uncultured Lentisphaeria bacterium
TACAGGAGGAGTCGAAAACTCGCCCTGCATAAAAATGCAAGGCGGCTACTATTCGTTCATTTCATCAGACCTTTTTCCAACAGAGGGTGGGGCAAAGATGTGCATCGACGTTAGCGCCTGCGGGGTCAGCAGTCCCAATCTGATGATCTGTTATTATTATTATGACAAAGACGGCGTTGTGCTAGGTGTCGGCAACCCCGGATTCGACAAAGCAATAGGTTCCACTATGCAGGGGTATGTTTCAGCTTTTACCGTTGTTAACGATCCAAGGATCAAGTATATTGGTCTTATTTTCTACAACAAATATGGTCTCACAGATCCCAACGACATCATTTATGTGGATAATGTTTCGCTTAAATTTTCGGAATAAAGAAATGCATAAATTAATTATTAAAGAAAGCTTAGTCCGAAAAGATTGGGGCTATAAAAGAATGTGGTGGTGTTTATGCCAATAGTCTATAACAAAAACAAGGTGCTCAGTAATGGAGGCAGAATGACAAACTTATACGTCCAAGCGACAGGTATGAAAAAGAGTTTTTTACAAGGATAAGCAAATTTTTTTAGGAACAAATTTTTACAAATGAGTAAATTAGCATTGTTAAACGGTAAAAAGGCCGTCTTCGAAAATGTCGGCAATATGTTCAACACCGGTGATATGTTCCAATGGCCAATTGTGAATAGCGCCATGGAAACTGGAGTGCTTGATGTACTGCACAACTGTACGATGTCAGGCACTGACTTGACTAGACGCTTCGAGCAGGAATTTGCCACCTGGAACGGAGTGAAATATGCACTGGGACATAACACTGGCACCGCCTCGCTACAATCCGCTATGTACGGCGTCGGATTAGGCGCGGGCGATGAGTTGATTTGTCCGAGCATCACTTACTGGGCGTCATGCGTACAGGCGCTATCGCTCGGCGCGTCAGTAGTTTTTGCGGATATAGACCCAGAAACGCTATGTATCGCGCCTGGGGACATTGAACGTCACATTACGCCTCGCACCAAAGCGATCATGGTTGTGCATTATTTCGGGATGCCTGCGGACATGGATCCGATCATGGAAATAGCCCGCAGGCACCATCTTAAAGTAATTGAGGACATTTCTCATGCGCAAGGCGGATTGTACAAGGGCCGTATGGTCGGTTCGATTGGCGATGCCGCCGGATGTTCTTTGATGACCTGCAAGTCATTCGGGGTCGGCGAGGCTGGAATCATGCTTACTAATGACCTGGAAATTTACGAGCGAGCCGTGGTTTTTGGCCATTACGAGCGCCATGTTGAACTAACAGATCCGTTGTTAAAGGCAGGATCGGGAATTCCGTGGGGCGGTTATAAATACCGGATGCACCAGATGTCTTCGATTATTGCACTTGAACAGATGAAGAAATACCCGGCGGAAATGGCGGAAATTGATAAAGCCATGAATTATTTCTGGGATCAACTCGATGGCCTTCCCGGATTGCGTTCTCAGCGTCCCGCAAAAGATTCAGGCAGTACCAAAGGCGGCTGGTTCAGTCCGCATGGAATATACGTTTCAGAAGAACTGGGCGGGTTGTCCATCTCTCGCTTCTGTGACGCGATTCAGGCTGAGGGCGTGACTATTTGCAGTCCCGGCGGCAATGCTCCGCTGCATCTTCATCCGCTATTTCATTGTGTTGATGTTTATGGAGCGGGCAAGCCAACTAATATCGTTAATTTGCCGGATGGTATTGATATTCGTCAGCCCGACGGCAGTCTGCCGGTGGCTGAAAGTATTCAGAAGAAAATGTTTTATGTTCCTTGGTTTAAACATTACAAGCCGGAACAGATCAAACCTTATGCGGATGCTTTCCGGAAAGTCATTGAAAATTATAGTGAACTGCTCCCCGGAGATGTTATTGCTGAAGAGGTAAAAGGGAATTGGGCTCTATCTCCCAGAAAAGGTTGAATGTTAGAGGCCTGTCGCCACATTGTCAAAAGTTGCAATTAGCGTTTAAACATAAAAAATATATATTGAAATAGAAAGATTTCAGGAACATCGGGCAAAGATAAAATTATGAGCAAGGAAGCTGCACAAAAAGTGAAATTGACAAACGATAGTTTATTAGTTGGTCAGGCGAAGATTGATATTACTCCGCATATTGATATTGCGATGATCGGTCATGGCGAAAGTTTTTTCACCGGATTAAAAGACCGGCTGTACGCCACTGCAATTGTATTTGCACAGGGCAGAACCATGGTTTGCCTGATTACTGCTGATCTTGTCGCCGTAAATGCCAACTTTACTAATGATGTTAAAGCGCGAATATCTAAAATATTGGGAGTGAGCAAAAACAACATTTTATTATGCGCCAGCCATACTCATCGCGGACCTAATATATTATATCCACAGTTCAAAAGTAACAACATCCGTTATATCGAGGAATTGAAAGCAAAACTGGTTGAACTGGCAGTTAAAGCGCACGGTAAACTGGCCGCAGCATCAATAGGCAGTGCGGTCGGCAAGGCAGAAATAGGTATTAACCGGCGATTGCCGGTCAACGGGAAA
>CAIKZE010000076.1 GCA_903831825.1 uncultured Lentisphaeria bacterium
CAGAATCAATTCCCATCCATTCCGGAAGCTGGCGGAACTGCTGCCGCATAACTGGAAAGCCGCAAGGGAAAAGAAATAAATCAAAGTTGTCAAAACCGTGCGCTGTCTTCCGTGTCATGGACTCGTCGGGAGCTTACGAATGAACCATCTGGCTGCAAACTCAGTTCCGCTTCCATAGAGAACAAAACTGAGCTATTTTTGTCAAGAAGTTCTTGTACTTCCGGTGCCAACCCGCGTCTGGTCGGAGCCATCAGCATGAACGGTTCCTGATGTAACCGACAGAGCGAACTTATCGTCTCAGGCAGCGTTGCTGTCCGGTACGTCAGATAAATTGAACAGTGTATCTTAGCGCCATCGCAATAGTCTCCAATATACCAAGTATTGCCGAACTCTCGCCAGATGTTGCCTGATGGACGGTCAATTTTTAGCGAGACACAAATAGCTTGATGCAAAGTATCACGACGCAGTGAATAAATGAGAATATCCCTGAACTTGAGTTGAACAGGATCAACTTCTCCCAGTGGGCATACTGCCTCAATGTCATAAGGAGAGATTTCCACAATCTGACGGGGACAACCGTGTGCGCACGGAGTCGTACATTCCAGAGACTTGGCGCGTTCTCCCTCAATTTCCAAGTAATAGGTGTAGAAAGTGTTAAAACGGAGCCATCCCGACAAATGATGGAACCATCTGCACCACGCTGTTTTCTGCTCCGGCAACTCCCCTAAATATTCCCACAAAATCTTGTCTACCATATTTCTCTCCTCTATGTTTTTCAAAAAAACTAAAGTTATCAAAAAACTAGTTTTTCAGTTTCCTTGCCCAAAATCACCGAGAGGTATATTCCTTCAGGAAAGCCGCGATAATGTTCGAGTTATTTTTGAATGGTACCTTACTTTTAGAATACAACCAGGGACCAAAGATTATTTCTTTTTTTCCGCCGCCTCTACCAAATCATGGTCAGCAATTGAAACATGTCCTTCTACCCAACCATCATCCAGCGGATTGTCTTTTCTGGCATTAAGATCGCGGAATAGCCGTCTCATGTCAATGATCCCGCCAATCATAAGCCATACCGTTGAAATCGCTCCTACTACAGAAGCAACAATCAGATTGGTAATCAGGAAGTAACTGCTCCACCATTGCGGGGATAACGGAAAGAACACATTCCAAATCAGAACTCCGACAAACAAAATGAGGAACTGATAGACAATCGAATAAAGAAATACCGACCATGTAATGATCTTGTCGCCTCTGGTATATTCCTGATTAATTCCGATAAACAGATTGTAAAAGTGCTTTAACTTCGCAGTATTTACCTTTTTATGTTCTCCGGCAATAGAGTATTTGCCGCGGTGTAGCATTCGATCCAGATTGTATGGCTCTTTGTATGTCAACCACGAAATAATGATATAAGCTAAAATACCGGAAAGTATCGACAAAAAATAAATTTCCTTGGAATTGATAGGGTATTTCACCGGATCCATTGCCCACACTATATATGGAGAAAAGGGTGCGGAAATTGTTCTTAAAAGGTTATCCAGCGGCTCCACCCATCTTAATTGTTCAAGCCACGGATAGAAATAATCCGCCCAGTTGCGCTGGAGAATCATTCCGCTAATTGCAACCCCTGAACCGCAGGACAATGATGCCCATGCCCCAGTCGTCGTCCCAAAACGACTGTAAAGACCAAAGATCATAACCGGTCCTGCGCCGCCCAGCCAAATAGATGTCGTAATTGTAATGAACATAGTAATGTAATCTAATTGGGAGAAGAAAAACGATACAACAAAGAAAAAGACTGCAACTCCAACCGAACAATAACGCAACCACGCAAGGTGTTCCTTCTTGGTAAAAGGCTTCCTCCTGAACGGCATAACCACATCCTGAACAATTGTTGCGGTCGCATTAAAAATTCGCGAAGCATCGGTTGAAAGCATCAACATAGTCATCAGTAAACAGAATAAACCCATAAGAACAGGCGGAAAAATATTCTTCATTGTCATCGCCATCATCATCTGATAATATAGCGTTCTAAACTTCTGAAAGATGGCATTGCCGTTGGCACTGCCATTGTGATTGCCATTTTCATTGAGAGTATCTTTAACCGTTTTAAGATAGACCATATCGATGTTATTCTCGCGAGAAAACGGTTTGTCAAAGCCAATCTTATGCTTTATTTCCGGAATCGCAGAGACTTTATCAAGAATCTTACTTCGTATCGTTTTATCTGTTACCACTTCTTCCGATGCCTTGCTTGTCAGGCCAATGCGGATCGTTTTGGCTGCTGAAGAGAAATTTGAGTGCGTCATAATCGTAATAACGCCCACTGCAACTAACATGCACATGACTCCGCAGAACCCGTTTCGCCAGGCACCGAGGATCCCCGCCATCTTCTGCTCATGCGGATCTCTTGCCGAACCACTGGTATCATTGCCAATCCAGCTTGCGCGGTTGATGATGCTGGACAAAACTGCCACAAACAATGCAAACAGGTTAAAATCTCTAAGTTGACTGACATCAAACGGATTCAGGAAGTTCTCGCCATGAGCCCGGTCCAACATGACCGGGGAAATTTCAGTGCCCCACGAAAACTTGGTCAATACAAAGACTGTAAAAATAACAAAAATGGGGTAACTGATGAGCCCTTGAAAGCAGTCGGTAATAATCAAAGAAATACGGCCAGCCGGCCAGATTACCAGCATCGCCAGAAACAGAACAAGTACCATTAAGACCCCAAAGGTCGAAACTGTCATGCCCCAAAAATTCAAGGAATGCGGCAATCCTATGAAATAAATGAAAAAACGGGCAGCAATCGCAGGGCCAATAGCATTAGCCAGCATCTCCGATATCGTTCTAAGCGCCGCTGCAAATATTCGGAACCGGCGGGAATAACGCATTTCCAGGAACTGCCCAAGCGACAGAACTCGTGTTTCCCGGAATCGATAGATGCAATAACCAGTTAACGCCATAACCATTGAAATGGGGACGGTCACCCCTCCCCAAAAACCTAATGCAAATCCACACTGATATTTTTCTTCGACTAAAGCCACCAAGGTGATAATCCCGAGCCCGGACTCCAAATCACCCACTGAGATCACATAACGACCGGCAACTCGACCGGCGGCCAGAAAGTCAGCAACCCCTCGGACATACTTGTGAGAATATAGTCCGACAGATATAATTATAACAATCGGAATAATCGCAATACACCAGGAAATCCAGTTCATTAGGCAACCTCTTATGTAAAAGATTTAAGTTTAATCAGCGAAAAAATTAATATGATTCCGGAAACAATGCAGAATACCAGTGCTAGACACAAGTCCAATGTCTGATTATATTATCATCAACTGCATGCAAGCATTTTTGCCTCTCTTCCCTAGATTCTGTAAATTTCATATTTTAATACTTTTAATCTTTATTGGGAAATTTTCCCGACTCTCAGGGGCGGCTTTTTCCTTTTGTATTAGTTTTATTTTCGAATCTCCGGCCCGCCCGCAGGGCGTGGGAGTCCGTCCGTAATACCCCGTCACTCTGCGGCGGGGATAGGATGGACGGAAGGAGATTCTTTATTCTTCATTTTCAAGCAGTCTCCTATAACCTTATTTTAAATTATCTAACTTTACAGCTTTTCAAGAAACGAAAAATCCGTATCCAGAGGAACACCTTTTTCCCATGATTCAATAGCTTTCAATGCCGTCAAACTAGCAACAGCGCCCTTTAAAACATCTGTGTCCGGATAACTGTCTTCCAAAATTACTTCCCTAAAATAATCAATCTCGTTGTAATGTCCTTTATCAACTTTGGGCATTCTCTCATAATAGTAACCGTATTTCAATTCATCTGGAGTTACTGATTTGCGCCATTCACATCCGTTAAGAATAACTTGACGAATTTCATCATGATGTTTATTCCTTGCAATGCTGTAATCATAGATTTTATGGAATTCTTCGCCGTTATCGGTATAAAGCGAAACTTCTGTAAAATTTTCACCAATAATGGTATTATAATCCGTATTGATTTCAATTCTTTCTTTCGGATATCCGGCACATGAATTGTCCCCCGCTATTATAACCGCCGTTATATTGTCCGGATAACTTAAAGTAATCACATTGTCAGTATTACCTTCTCCCGCAGTGTAAACTTTTTGCGGAAACGAATCAGTAAGCCAATTCAATAAATCAAAGATATGGGTGATTTCATGGATAATGGTGGATTCTTTGTTATGAATAATGGAATCGTAATGATGCTTTGGCCACATCCTTGCTTCTCCAACAATACGATAAACAATCGTGGTATTACCTTTTTTATGCTTTTTATACAAAGGCTTGATGTCTTGCATCATCGGGCTATAGGGACGATTGAAACCCACCATAAACTTTATAGATGAACTACGAATAAGTTTCAGCATTGGCTCAATATCATCATTGGTATAACAAAGCGGTTTTTCAACAAACAAATGCTTATTGTGTTTAACAGCTAACTTCATAATCGGCATACGAAAATCAGGTTTTGTTGCACAAACGACCATGTCTATTTCCGGATCACTAAAGATTTTTCCCATTTCTGTTGTTACATAAACCGGATGATATTCATCTTTCAATTTTTGAATCAAGGCAGTGTTCAAATCACAAAATGCCCTAATCTCCAATCCTGGATTTTTAGCAACATTCGGGATATGGGTTCCGGTACTAAAACCGCCACATCCCACAAAACCAACTTTCATTTTCATTATTATTTCCTTTTGTTGTATGAGATACTATTTACAATTGGTCATACTATATAGTGTCTGAACGAAAACCCCGTTTTTCAAATTTACCGGTCATTTTTTTGCCAATTTCCACTGCCAATATCCGACGAAACTTCATCTTTTTGCAATATTATTTTCCTTTTGACATTTTGTTCATAAAAGCCCCCCAATCGAGGCAATGTTCATCTACGGGCATTCTCTTCTGCTCGTCGACTTTTTGAGAGCCTCTGAAGGCCGATTTCAGGCGGCTTCAGCCATTTGTTCTTTTCGCTTCAAGCCGACTTTAATCTTCTTTGAGCGCTCCAGTTTCTTCCGTTCTTTTTTCTGAATCTCAGTGCCCAGTTTCTGGATATTTCGTGCTGTTACCGCCAGGGCGACATAACGCTTGAATCCGTTAATGCCGCGATCCGGACAGCGGTCAAGTCCATGGTTTTCCAGCGCGTTGATGGCTGATTCCACCGCCGAATGTTTTTGCCTTGCCTGCTGGAATTCCTCAGATTCCTGCCGCTCGCGATCAGCCTGGGACAGGCGGCCTTTTTTCATCATGGCCGGAACCGGCACGATTTTCTGAAGTTCCTCCAAATTCTCAGGAGACCAGTAACCCTGGTCAAAACTGCATGAGTATAAGTCGGGAAACCTTTTTTTAGCAGTAGTGAGCAGCGTCTTGGCAGATTCGATGTCCCCGATTTTCTCCATTACCAGATGCGACAAAATAAAACCGTATTGATCCACAACCAATCCAACCCGCAACCCCAGTTCCTGCGGCGTCCCCGCCTTCCCCTTGCAAATCCATTCCGTGTGCTTTTCGAAAATGGAGAAAATTTTATCTTTATCTTCGTGCGGAATGGTTTCACCATTCAATACCCGTCGTGTTACCAGATCAATCTGATGTCTGGCATCGGCGGTGAAACGGTCAATAACCACGACCTGTCCAGCGGTTGTCGCGTCGCCTGATTTCAGTGCGAGGTCAGTGGAAACTGTGACCCGGTCAATAAGCATCTCTGACTGTTCCAGATACTCGCTGTGGGCAGCTTTGATCTCATGGGTTTTGAGTTTCTGTTTTTCAAGATTTTGGGATGGGGAATGTTTCAGCTTTTCGCAAAAATGCAGTTGCTTGCGCAATTTGTCCAGCAGGAAAACGGACTGCCGCCAGCCAGGAATTCCGCACTCATCGCAAAGCCGGACTGTCAATTCCACGCTCTTGCGGACCGCATCATAAAGCAGATTGATGTCGGTCGGATAATGAATGTTGGTTTCACCCACGAAACTGTCGCATCTGCCCTGAAGTTTTCCAGCATTTTTTTTTACGAGGTTTTGTCCGGCTTTAACCGCAATGCCATTGATTTCATCCAGCAATTCCGGCGTCAGCAAACTGACATTATCTTTCAGCGTCTGCATCGGATAATCGGTGCGGTCAATCCAAGGAACATGTCCCATCATCTCGCGTATTTTGCTGTGATTGTCAGCCATTTCTTTGAGCCGGTCATAGTCCCAGTTGCAGTTTAAGCGCACCACGCCAAGCACCAGTATTTTCCACAAATCCATGCCGGGCCGTCCGTTGCCGGTTCTTTTCAGGTGTGTTTCCAGCAAATTAAAAACCGCTAACTGCAAGGAAGGAGTGCAATAGATGTGCTGCAACCCGCGCAAAAGTTGGGGAATTTCATCCCGCGAACGCGGATCAAAAGCAATTTTACGAATGTCTACTTCACCCAATTTCATCTGCTCTTCAATGATTTTTCTCATCACATAACCTTCGAAGATTTTTAATTTTACGATTCCGCCGGCATGGCAGAGCCATATGGTTATTATAATGCTAAATACTTAATTGTAAAGTATTTATAATTAAAAACTCACTTTTTAAAGTCACTATCTTTCATGCCTGTCGTCAATGGCTTTAAAATAAACAATACTGGCTTCGCATGGCAAGTTCAGCCATAAAACGGAACGGTGCCGCTCAAATTTATCAGTCTTCCGACTTTTCGTTCAGACACTATATATGGAATATATTTTTGTCCTTTTTCTTCGAGAGCCTTCTTATATGCTCTTTCATGTTTGTTTAGTATAAATTCCCCCCTCGGTACCAGAGGCCATTGAGTTTCATTATAAAGCTCGTAGTCATATGCAGAACATAACGTTTCATAGAAAAGACTGTAAATATTATCAGCTTTAAACTCTTGTTTGGTACTTTCAAAACCGGGAGTAGATGCGACCAAGGTAGTTGAATATGGAGGCGGTAATTTATATGGCTGAATTTCTTTTATCCGCTTAACAGCCATTTTTACTCCGCTACGAATCATCTCATGCGCCTTCTTAGGAACAACAGTTTTTGCATTGTAAGGCGAAAGCGCTTCTTTTACGACTGCTGTTTCAATTTGCGGAACAATATCTTTAATCTGCTTACATACTGTATTGTCTCCAGAAACCATTATAGTCGGGATATCAAAATGTCCGGCAATAAGCATAGCAGCGCCTGTTTCTCCCAAGGAAATTCCCTTATTATCACCAAATTTTATATCCCATCTGGAATGTGGTAATACTCCATTCGTTCCCGCCATGTCATGCTGTCCGATACAAATCATGGCGCTGAATGTCCTGTCTATACACGGCAGCCACATTGGCATTCTTGTTCCTGGACCGTGAATAATTTGTGCTACAGGATTAATATCTTCAAAAAACAGATTGTAACAATTGGCATGAGAATCATTTATCACAATGTCTTCTACTCCGCATTCTGCCAATGCGTCTACTGCCGCATTAACTTCTCCGGTAAAAAGACTGCGCATTCTATACACATGATCCAGCTTTGCCTGTTCCCCAACCAGTCGGTCTTCATGGAAAACATATCCTGCTACTCCTTCTATATCTGTGTGGATATATATTTTCATTTAATCTCCTTAGGGTTTTTACGAGAAAATTTTATAATAATCCGACCACTTTCCTGATTGCCTTGATAATATCATTAACGTCCTTCTTTGTCAGCACTGATGCTATACAGATTATAATTGTCCGTTCAAGCAGTGAATCTAAATGCGGACATGTACCTTTGTTGTATGAAACTTTCGATGCCGCATACAAGGCTCTCAATTTGAACTCAACGCAGTAATCTCGGCTTGGGTCAATACCCGTTTATAAACCCTGACATTATCAAACCAAGCAATTCGTCCACTAGTTCCGTTGGTTGAAATCGCTCCACTATTGGCATTGGTATCAACCTGGTAAGTCTGCAAACCGGATAATACGGTTGTTGTTTGCAGTACTCCATTGACATATAGGCGAAGGGTTCTATCTGTTGTTCCATAAGTTCCAGCGACATGACACCATTGTTGAACAGGAAGGGTGTATATCGGAGTAGCGTATACCACACCATTCACAGTAATGCAGAATTTTGTGGATCGTCCCCAGCCCGCACCTAAGGTATATGCGGATGCTTTATTGAATACATTGCTGTTATTCTGATATCCGTCCTGAGCAAAATAAATCCATCCGCAAATGCTTACCGCGTCTTGACAGGCTGGCATTGCAGTTGCCGGGACGGTAACTGTACTGGTGTTTGCAAGGGCTAATGCCTGACCTTTCAAGTTGTTGAAAACGTAGTATGATGTACCGCTCAATGAGCCGTCGCAACCGTAAATTGAGCTATCGGTAATGGTGGTACTGGTCTCAGGATCTAAGAACGTGATGTCAAGAAACATGTCTTTATCTGCCATATCCTTTATCGTATTACTGTCAACATCATAATTGTATAACCGGATATCGTCCATGTCTATGATTCGAGTATTGCCTGTTCCGGCAACTGAGGTTACAACATCGTTGTTATTGTCATCAATTGCATAGGTGCTCAGACCTGTGGGCAGAACTACTTGCTCGACACATATTCCATTGATATAGAGATTTATGGTTTGTGTCTCTTCGCTGTAGGCGCCAGCGAGGTGTGTCCATTGATTGGTCGTTACGGAATGAGTCAACGTTGTCGAATAATATGTCCCATTGATATAAATGCCGAAAGATACGCCTCCACCCCAGCCCTGTTTTAACATATAACTGTTTGTTTTCCACATGACATAAGAATTGGTTTGACTTCCAGTTTGAACCATATTAGTCCATGCAGCAATCGTGATTCCTTTGCTACGGTTAGGAGCATTGGCGCGCGAAAGAACAATTTGTTCACCATTACATAGTTGTATTGCATTATTAACTACCCCTGAAACTCTGGTACCAGCGCCGGTAATCGTTCCATTGTGTGAAAAGCCGGAACTGTCAGAAGCAGTGAGACTGCCATTGACCTCATCCAGCTTCCAACGAACTAGCGGAACTGCGCATTTGTCTAAGCTCTGTATGTCCGAAGAGCCTGAGGTTCCACCATAAACTTCTTCCGGACAGCATGGGTTAACTCCGATTGTTTGTAAGTTAAATATGGGTAATCCATCCAATTCTGTCTGCCATGTTTGACCTCTGTCAGCACTTCTCACAACGCCCTGACCAAAGTCATTGTCATGATATGCCATGCTGCTGAAAAGCGCATATAAAACGTTGGTATCTACCGGATTGACCTTCACGTCCGAGCAGAGATCGCCTTCCAGTAGCTGAGTCCAGGTGATTCCGCCGTCAATGCTTTGAAACACGCCGCCATCGTAAATTTGTCCGCTGACATATGCATACCTTTGCCCGATATACAAAACATTGAAGAATTTCGGATCAGTTTGCAGGGCGTGGATATCACTAAAGAGACTAGCTGAATTCAACTTGTTCCATTGAGCTCCGCCGTTAGTGGTTCCATACACTCCAGCCCCATCGCTGGGATTGCCGCCAAGGGCTAATACCATATGCTGATTATTTTTCGGATCCAAAAGCAGTCCACTAGGAGAGGATATTGCCACCAAAGTTGAAAGATTACCGTTGATACAATTCCAGGAACTGCCGTTATTGGTCGATTGATAGACTCCTGAACCGGTAACCGTAATAAGAAGGCGGCGATTATTGACCGAACTAGTTAAATCTAAAATAATAGTATGGATATTCCCTGGATTTTGTGGCAAGCCAGTGACACAACTTGTCCATGTAACTCCGTCATCATTCGATATTTGTAATTTAGGATTCAGGTTGCTTGCCGCCCAGATAACTCTTGGTGTTGTAGCTGGATCCACTGCAACAGTATATACGCACCCCGAATTATTCGCCTGTCGATAAGTTTTACCTTTATTGTCACTAATTAAAAGTCCCGTATCAGCATAACAGCAATAAATCCGATTGGGATTGTTCGCTGCAAAAACAATATCCCAAGCACAAAGAATATTGGCACCATTACCGCTAAAGAATCCAGAACCCAGCATATTGCAATACTTTTGATTCCAAGTAACTCCGCCGTCGGTAGTAATGTACATTTGCATTGAATCCACGCCAAACAGGCGATTCGGATCATTAGGATACATGGTAAAAGCAAAAGGAGCTCCGATCTCGGGATAAGCCCATCCAACAGAGACATTGCCGCTATTGATGAGGTTGTTCCAGTTTAGACCACTGTTGACCGTTTTATATATACCCCTATCTTCCCAGGAACAGTTGGCGACAAAAAGCGTATTAGGGTCACTTGGATGCACTATTATATCCTTTGGGGATGTCGTAAGGTATTCAGCTCCGGTCGAGGGGCCTACAACTTTGGGAAAATCGCCGGTGACATTGCTCCAACTCTGTCCGGCATCGTCACTTTTGTATATTCCGCCATTCCATGGGTCAGAATCGCGAGCCGTTGTTTTGACGGTAATGTAAACCGTATTAGACAAGGACGGCGCAAAGGAGATTTTGTCGATATTGAGATTCGATCCCAAGCCGTTATTGGCCTGACTCCAAGTGCCTCCTCCATCGTTGCTGCGATACATGCCTTTGTCGCTGGCAACTAAAACTATGTTGCTGGCATCAGGTTTTACGGCAATGTCATTGATGATCGCTTGCGGATCGGTTTGTCCGGAAGAAACCAGACTCCAGGTCAATCCGCAATCAATGCTTTTATAAATATTGCCGCTTCTAGTGCCGCCGTTAGTCAAATTGCCACGGGTTCTGCCCTGACCGGCAAAAACCGTATTGCTGTTTTGCGGATCAAAACAGACAGCATTCATCGGAGCGGAATAATCCCATTGACTGGCCAGCGGAAATGGAGTCCCAGTCCCACGGGTCATCGGAGCCCAAGTTAATCCACTGTCTGTCGTTCGGAAAATTCCGCCAGCCGCCGCCAAGATGATGATATTTGTATTTGACGGGTTGATGGCAATCCGTTCAATGAAATAATCTGTCAATCCATTATTTCTTACTTGAAAGGTTTGTCCGCCATCAAGGGAAATCATGAAACCGCCGACATCAGTACCGACGCAAATTATATTAGGACTACTGGGAGAGAATGCAACTGATTCATACCATCCCCCGCCGCTGGGGCCTAATTGTTTCCATAAAATATCATGTCCTTGACTAAGATTACTGACATTAGTAACTCCCCAAGCGGTAAAACAACCTACTAACAAGACCAAGTTCACAATAACATTTTTCATGATACCTCTCCTTTGATTAGTGGTTAAATCTTTAGAAATTCGTTCATCATCTATAGATATTTACAGACATTTCTGCGGGATCCTCGCGATCTGAAACCGCTACTTGACGTTAGTCCATGGTTCGCTGTTTTATCGCCTTAGTGACAGTGTTCCAAAAGAAGATTTTTCACGGACAATCCCAAATGAGATTTCAAAAGAGCCATCCAGTGAAATGCTTTTTGGGCACTCCTTGCCGCTTGGGGTACTGTTTAACCTATTTCGGCCCAGGTCCCGATAGCCAGTCTACCAAATTCATAAATAATTGCAGATTGCCGCCTTTATCTAACAAGGCCGGCTTCAGCCATGCCGGATCTCCACACAGTACCACTCTTCCTTTGCCAAAATTCCTTATTGCTATTGCCGGTTTATCTGGATAATTTGAAGTTTTGTTGCCTTTTACCAATGGTTGCCATGCCGGGTCTGTCAAATTCAAAACAGCCATCCCTTGGGTATATACCTGTCCAATGCTTTTTGTAATTTCGGATTTGGCAATATTCAAAAATACTGGATAACACTCCTCATTATCAAAATTGCTAATAGTGTCCTCGAATTGAATATTTTCAACTGTTGCTCCAAATTTGCTGTAGAACTTTGTATTAAGAGAATAATTACTCAGCCAGCCATGCGGCCCTCTGTATCTGTTTCCACAAATGAAAACACTTCCTCCGTTTTTTACCCAAGCAAGGATTTTATCAACTTCGATAAGTTCAACCTTACGTATGCCTCCCAGAAAAAGAATACCATAATCGGAAAGGTTTTCTAATCCGACATGATCTGTATATGTTTTTATCGTTTTGCCCGCCATATCGTCCAAAGCCACATTTACCTCATATCCGTTGTCCTCCAAGGTTTTCGCGGCAGTAAGAAGGTGTATTCTTGAATATTCGTTTAAGTGTGCGGAATCAATCAAGACCCTCTTTTTTACCGGTATATTTTTCGGGGATGGACGGTCGATATAATCCAACCATTTGCGGTGTTCATCTGATATTCCGCTTATCTGAACAGGGCTAAGGTTCGTTTTTTCTACAATCAAGGCTAGCGGCGTTTGAGATTGAAGATCAACACTGAGTCCTTTGTTTTTCAATTCCAGCGAGGAAATATTCTTTGAAACTGTCACTCCTGTCTCAAGATTGCGGATGTTATAATTACCATGCAATAAATCTCCGGATAATTTTACAAGCGCCTTATTATTGCCGCCGCCCCAGTTATGCAGATAAAGCAGATAACGGCCATTATCTCCAATAAGATGTCGTTCGACATATGGCAGAACTCTGCTTCCTGTTAACTGAATTACAGGCGATATATTCTCTTTCTGCAAAATGGACTGTAGAAGTTTACCGGTAGCATCGGCAGATAACTCCCGTCCGATAACATAAACCTTACCCTTGCTGACGTTGTTCATAACAACAGCAGGATTCTTCTTTTCATCAAAGGCAATACATTTTCCTCCCTTTAATTCCAAGGTAGTTCCGCTTGCAGCATCTCTCTTTCTCCTGACCGACAACTCCATGTTCATATTAAAAGCAGACAGGTCAATCTCATTTAAGTCTTTCAGAACAGCCATCCTCCTGCAACCCAACAGTTCGTCAAGAAGCAATACTTTATCGAACTCATCCTCTTTGCGAAGAGACGCATCATCCACAATAAGTATACCGCCGCCAGCAACATACTCATGAAGTTTTTTCACAAGTTTTTCCGGTATCCGATCATTGCCTCTCATGAATATGGCACGATATTCACTCAAGTCCTTTTCGACAAGATAGTCGTTGGAAACAACAGCTAATGGAATTCCTGAAAAAAGCAGTCCGGCATACCACTTCGACAAATCGCCAATCAATGGTCCAGATACCATTTCGGCAAAATCCTTATGGATATGGTATCGCATGTACTCAAGCGGATAAACTAACGCAATAATAGCATTAAATCTGGGCTTTTTAGTAAGGAATATATCTCCGACACTGTTTATTTCCGACTTCGCTTGTGGAATTCCCTTCAGCGCATTGTAACTAATTCTCCCAGGGGCGAAAACAGAGTGCGCGTCTCCTTCCGGGCTATAAAAATATGACGGGAAAACTCCTGCTTCGCCATGTAATGCGCGTTCCCAGAAAAAACTCCTCATTTGTCCATAATTTATCGGAAGCATTTCTCCACCGCTGGCAAGATCTAGAGAAATCTCCTTCCTGATACCTCCCCAATACCTATTTGCCTGAAAATAATCATTCTTAATACTTATGGATAATAAATTTTCTCCTGACTTAAGATGATTTGTTATATCAATGTCAAATCGCTCATCATATCTTTGGGTTTTATAGATCTCCTGTCCATTCAAATAAATAACGGCAAAATCCGCCAGTTCCTGTCCGTTAAGATATATTGGGCGATGTGCAAGCTTTTCCGGGATTATGAAATGGTAGCGATACCAGGCAAAACGTGTTTTCTCATAGCCGTGGTTAGCCCACATATCCGGTACCGTTATTTTTTTCCATGATGAATCGTCATATTCTAATTTATAGTAGCCAGCGTTGAAACCTTCTTCCTGATTATCTGAAATAAATTTCCATTCACTGTTATGCAAATCCGCGACATGTGGTAGTTTTTCGATATCCATGTAACTACCGCCAAACCATGTTTCTTCACTGACCTGTGGTTTGTCGGGATTAATGTTGCTGAGATAATCAAGCCACATGAATAATTGAAGCATCTGGTTTATCTTTTCGGTGTTTTCATAACCTTCAATCTGAGGATAATATGAAATGCTTGATTCGTCTCCGTAGAAATCTTCCGCCTGGCTCTTTAAAATTGGATTGACGCCATGTGCTCCAAAGTCATAAAAATACTGACAGTGAGTTTGAATAGTAAGATATGCTTTCGGGTCATATTTTTTTACCAACTCATAGGTTTTCCTGAAAGATTCAGCACTATTGCTCTCGCTGAATTTCAGCCAGTCCAACCATAAACAACGAGAAACTCCTTTGCCTAACACGGTAAAACTGGAATCGCCGCCGCCGCCTCTCATCGGGGGATGTACTTCTTGAAAATTTTTAAAATTTGTACCCCAAACAGTATTTGCGTGGTCTATAGAAGTATATTTCCGCGACATCTGCTGCCGGAACTTTTCCAGCGCATTGGGGCCGTAGTCAGTAAAACTTACCTCATTAAACAATTCATAGGCGAAAATCGGGTATTTTGCGGAAGCCGATAATGTCATCTTTCTTGCATTCTCACGTATTTTCCATGCGTCGGGATTGTCATGGCGAAACAGGTAAAAATGACCATATGTAACAAATAAATCCTTAAAATTGTCATTTAAAAGTGGATAATGAAAAGAGCTTCTCGATTCCTCTATAAACTGGATATAAGCCAGAAAACCATTTTCGACAGCTCCTTTTGCGAACAGTTCAATTGTCTTCGGATAATTCCAACTTCAGACTTCCTGATCCGCTCTTTCTGCTGATTATGCACAAATAGCTTGCCTGCAATCGCTTAATCTCTGCTTTTACATAATCTTTGTATTTTGACAGTGGAAAAAAGGGATGTACCTTTTCTTAAAACGTATGCGCC
>CAIKZE010000077.1 GCA_903831825.1 uncultured Lentisphaeria bacterium
GTTTCTTGAAGAAGTTCTTAATATTCTGGCCGAAAATAAAAATGCCGATATCTCCAAATTCTTGTCAACACAGGATGACAGAGTAGCTGCTGCCAGGTCTGTGGCTTAGTCAACCTCATGCCGTCTACCAAAATCCACTGATGCATTACCAGTTCTTTCATCATTGTATTTGAATCCTTCCTTGATGGTTTGAAATCCTTGAATGATGAAATATAATATATCTCAAGATGGAGGGGTATTCACTATTACCCACTCATTTTAAGAAAGAACCTAAAATTTGGAGTTCCGTAGGAACGAAACATATAAGATTGATATGATTCGAGTCTACGGCTCTCAAATTGTGCGGGGGGATGGCGGACGGATTAAAATCCGTCCCTACAACATGATTCGAGACTACGGCTCTCAATGGCGGCGTTTCAAAAAGTGTCAACTATCTCTAAACCTTTTTGAAACATGCCCAAGTTTCATTATTCTTCTCTCTGTGTCTTTGTGTCTTCGTGCGAGAAGATGTTCAGCGATGAACTCATTTGAACACCCGATATCCAACACTCAATTTTCAGCCGGTGAAGTATCGGGATGAACTTGGATATTGGATATTCCTTGTTCGTTATTGGATATTCGGTTCAAAAATCCTTAGCTTGATAGCTATGGGGCTCTGTTCCTGGGTAGTTTATTGGACGGCTGCCGTTTAACTGCGTGAGCCAGGTTGAAGTCCTTGGCGTGAGGTGTAAATTATTATTTCTTGTTTTGTGAAAACCAGGCCGCCGAAGATATGCGGCGGCGGAATTTGTTTAAACACACACAAATGAATTGTTCAACTGCGGAGATTGGATGAAAACAGCTTTGCTGCATTACTGGTTGACGAATATGCGGGGAGGGGAGAATGTCCTCGAAGAATTTTGCCGCATATGGCCGGACGCGGATATTTTTACCCATGCTTATGCTCCGGAACACATCAGTGATATTATCAATTCTCACCGGGTCAATTGTACTTTCATCAACCGGCTGCCGCGGGCAAAAACCGGCTGCCAGAAATATCTGCCGTTGATGCCGATGGCATTGAAGAGACTTGATCTTTCCGCTTATGAGTTGATTGTCAGCAGCGAATCCGGGCCGGTCAAGGGCATCCGCAAACCACGGGGAAGCAGACATATTTGTTATTGTCATTCCCCCATGCGCTATTTGTGGGATATGTATGATGATTATTACCGCAATACCGGGGTGCCCGGAAAAATCGCGATGTCGCTGTTCAAACGGCCATTGCGCGGCTATGATCTTAAATCCGCCGATACGGTAGACCGATTTATCGCAAATTCGCATTTTGTCGCGGAACGGATTGAACGGATTTACGGGCGGACTTCAACCGTGATTCATCCCCCGGTCAATGTTGATTTTTTTGCTCAGGGGAATTATGCCAAAGGCGATTATTATCTTTTTGCCGGACAGTTGATCCCGTATAAACGCCCTGACCTGGCGATTGCCGCGTGTGAGCGCATGAACCGCAAACTGATAGTTGCCGGCGACGGAAGCATGCGGCGCGAGTTGGAAAAAACCGCCGGCCGCAATGTGACATTTACCGGCAGAATCCAGCAGGAAAGGCTGCGTGAACTTTATGCGGGAGCCAAAGCATTGCTGTTCCCCGGCATTGAAGACTTCGGAATTGTCCCGCTGGAAGCCCAGGCGGCCGGAACTCCGGTGATTGCCCTGGGCGCCGGCGGCGCGCTGGAAACCATTGTCCCGGAGATGACCGGCATATTTTTTGACCGCCCGAAGGTCGAGAGTTTATGTCATGCGCTGGAAGCGTTTGAAATGAAAAAATTCTCTCCGGATTATTTGACTGGGCATGCAAAAAAATTCTCCGCGGAGCGATTCCGCTCCGAAATAAAGCATTTCCTGGCGAGTTGTTAGAAAATAATTTAATCGTATAGAAATTTGTATTTTAACAGGGATAAACAGGATAAACAGGATAAGAAAAACCGTTTCACCATGAAGAAAATTGAAGTTCTTGGGTTTTAAAAATCTCTCTTCATTACCTTCATGTTCTTCATGGTAAAGTGTATTTGTCTTTTTTCGTGTTTTTTCGTGCCTTTCGTGGTAAAAGTGTATTTAAATGTTTCTTTTGGTTGTGGCTACGCCGCGCTGTGTTCTTCATGGTGAAAAGTATTTGTCTTTTTTTCTTGCCTCTAATTTTCAATTTTCAATTTTCAATTCTCTTCCATCTTTCTTTTTTCGGTTGAAAAACATTTTATGTGGGGTTATACTTATTCCGGTGGGTTTTTCATTTATATTGGTACAGGTAAAAACAGCGAAAATTCATGGTGCTGCAATCTGCCCTGGCAATTGAAATCGAAGAGGAATCAATGTTGGCAACGCGTAAAGCAATTTTCAAATATTTCACCATCGTGGAACTCCTGGCGGTGCTGGCAATCGTGGGAATTCTGCTGGCGGCCTCTCTGGCAAGTTTCCCCATGATCTTTGGTAAACAAGGCATGGTCAGTTCGGTTAGAACCCTCAGCAGCAAAGTCAGCACGGCCAGATCCTGTGCCGTAACCCAAAACCGGTATGTGGCGCTGCTGATGCCTGATGTGACCACCAACACTACTTCCGGCACTAGTGATGTGGCAAAATATCTTTTTAATTACAGCCGGTTGTGTTATGTGACTTACGATACGACTACGTCAACATATAATTTTGACTCCTGGATTGATGGTCAGGAATGGACTAAACTGGCAAACGGCGTTTGCGCATATATCGAACCCGCGGCCGGCTACTCGATCGGCAGTATCCTGAATATTAAAGAACTTCCGAGTTCCCCCGCATATTACTCATCTGCTATTATTTTCCAGACCAACGGTTCTATTTTAACGGCAAATAGCGTGGCGATAAGGGTGATTCCTGCGGTATTTAACCCCGGCGATGCGAATTATACCCCTACCGTGGATGCCGGTATGATAATCCAAAAACGCTGGAGCATTACGATTAATACTTTTACCGGAAGGGCTGCATATTTATATGGTCAATAACAATAATAATATACGCTTTTTCAATATGATCGAAATTGCCTTGGCAATGGCGATTATCGCATTCGGCATGACCAGCATCCTCGGATTATTCCCCGTGGGCTTGAATGCCTGCCGCAGTTCGATCTCGGAAAACTGCGCGGCAGACACCGTGGAACAGTTCGCCTCTTATTTGAAGGGTTATGCCGAATCCAGCAAAGCAAATTATGAAACTCTTTTTGGTAATTTTGGCGGTCCTGCCGGTCTTTATACTGAAACTAACTCCATGACAGATATAGTTATCGGCCCAGCTACAGTAATAGCTGAAAAATCTGCGGCTAAGCACTTTTTATGCGCAATTACCACTGGGAAAGACAGCGCAGGCAACCCGTATGTTCCGGTTCCCGTTGCCCCCGGCTGGACGATATTTCCGTATGCCGGTCCTGCTCCGGTTCTTGGACCGGGGATGTATTTTGCCGTTTTAGGACCTGGCAATTATTATAGCACAGCCTCTGTCAGGTTTCCTTCAGTGGATTTTTCAGCATTGATTATAGTCTGGAAGTCTCCAGTTAAATCATATGTGCCAAATCCCACTTGGATATTAGATAATGACACTAAATATGGACGCGGGGCCGGTCTGAACGTGGAGATCAGTTGGCCGCTGGATGTGGCAGATTACAACTCGCGCCAGAAACGAACATTTTACATAGAGATAGTTAAACCGCAACAATGAAAAAATACAGATACAAATATTTTTACACGCTCGTGGAATTGCTGATGGCGATGGCGATCTTCGCGATTATTTCGGTAATCATGATGCGGTTCTTCAGTTCCGCTCAACAGATTTGGAGCAAGGCTTCGCAAAAAAATGTATTGTATGCCGATGCCAGAGTCGCGCTGGATATAATGACTGCCGATCTTCAGAGCGCGCTGTATGACAATAATGTCAATACCGGAATTTACCCGTTCTGGAATGAGTATAAGAGTCTCCAGGATGCCGACATGGGAGCTTCTTACAATTGTGCAAATACCTATGCCGGTGGAATTAAAGAGGCTGATCGCTATGACAAAAATTATGTTCCGCAGTTGAATTTTATTGCAGCAACAAAATATCTGCCGAACAGTAACGCCAAGTCCAATGTCTGCGAAATAAAATATATTTTTCTTCCGGTCAGATATGACGCCGATCTGGTTAATAATCCTACGGGAAAATGGACCATAACGGGAACGGGCACCCTGGACGGCGGAATATTGGCGCGGGCATGTACCGGCGATCACAAGTCAGGCGGCGCCACAAATCTTACAAATGCCAGCGGCTTGTATAATTTTCTGCTGGTGCCTTACGGGACGGACAACAGCCGTGTTGATGACATCTTCAAAGTTGCCAGTTCCGAATCATATCAGCCGGTCATAAGTGGTGTTATCGATATGGAAGTAACCTGTTACACCATGAGTGGTGGTATTTTACAGTCATATAACCCGATGAAGAAGGATGGCTCCATTGCAACCACCGCCGACGGGTTGCGCAGCGACGGGTTAGTCGCCGGTCTAGGCAACTTGGCTTCCGGTTCCCCGTTTCCGGTAGCGGTGAAGGTTGATTTATATATGCTGGCCGAACGTGATTTGCGCGAGTGGCTGACCGCACTGAATAATGGCAACAGCGGGCAGGCCAATCTGATTAAAACTGAGCGGATGCGTTGTTTTTCTAAAACTATATATTTGAGCAGCGGAAGATAAGCGCTGCAAGACGCGAGGGAATATGTCAAATACTACATTAAAAGAAAATGTCCGGAAAAGATGGCAGAAAGGCGTGGCGCTGTTGTTTGCGCTCGGTATTCTGGGTCTGTTGCTGGTTATGGCGCTGGGGTTTGCGACAAACTCAATCTTTGACCAGATGATCGCCAGCAACAACGGCAATAGTTCCGCCGCCAAAACTATCGCCCAATCCGGACTGGAACGCATCCGCAATATGCTTCAGAATTATGAAGCGAAAATGCGGGATATCGCAGCTCCCAATAATTTCATGACTAACGGAATTTTTGGGTACAGCCACTCCGATGATATTTCTGTTTTTGATCCAGATGCTACAAATGCCGGAAACAGCAATGCAAAATCAGATCAGCTCCAGGGATTTTTCAGCAGTTATACCACGTCATGGAACAGCGCCACTATGACACCAAACATCAACTGGATATATCTGCAAGCTGACGGCAAACTGACCGGACGGATGGCCTATATCATTTTGAACCGTGCAGATCTTGACCCGGCCAAGCTGGTGAAACTCAATGTTGATGAATCGTACAAGCCACCATTAACTGAACCACAGGAAGTCCGTCTTGGTGTCGATGCAAACGAAATCAATTTGCGAACAATAGACTCCAGCATCACCCAGCCTCTTGCTCAAAATTTTAATTATAGCACCAATAATCCAGCTAATATGCCTGGAGTTTTTAATGGTAACAGTTGGCTTGATCTGCCGTTTTTATTTGATCAGTTCTCGTTTAACCCATTAGTTCCCGCGGATGTAGCTTGGGAGACAAAATTCACCAGGTGGTTCATCTGCAATTCAAAGAACAGCCCGGAAGCATACTGGGTTGATCTAAATGTCGATGGCAAAATAACTTCAAACGAACAATTCCACCGGTTTAACCTGGCGCGGACCGACTGGGATACTTTCATTACGTCAGCCAATGATATGTATCAAAAAATTCTTCTTGATGATGGAACTCTTGGTGGAGCTCCGAATTTTGTTCCGGCGTCTCCGCCTGTTTCAACTTTAATGCAATATACTACAGCAGGAACCTCGGACGGCTATGGCATTCCCTGGTTGGCATTCTTCGGCTATAAATCTGATGGAAGCGCTTATACCGGTGCTGATTTGGCCGAAGTGCAGGGAACTTTCCCATCCGTTATCGCCCGTCGCCGCCAGATTGCCGCCAATTTGGTGGAATACTGTCGGACTGCGATTACCGACACGGCCACTCATTCTGCGATTTCGGACTCTCCTGACTGGTTGACAACTGCTCCTAACTTTACCGGGAATATGAAAACGCCTTATATCAATGAAATCGGCGGCCATGTGCAAGTCCAAACGACAATTACCGTGGACGATATCAGCGGTAAATATGCGGTTAATACGAATTTAAATTTTTTCCTATATTCGGAGCTAATCAATATTTATGCCGTTGCATGGACACGTCCTGGTCTTACGTTAAGGGTCAATGGAAGTTTTACTTATGATTATGACATTGGTAAAAGTACGTCAGGTACCAACACCGTTTTCATCAATAATTTCGATGTTAACGTATTCAATTGGCGTAATGGCTACGGTTCTTGCGTTAGTCCGATAAACGGAGTTCCGGTTACGCATAGTGATAGTAATCTTGCGGGAGGCCAGGTAAAAGCAATTATCAGTAATGTCAAATTTAAAATCACCAGTGCAGTATTGTATGAGCCGGGAAATGCATTCTATGACTATGCTAACATCAATCCACCATTGCCTTCCACGCTTGCATCGCTTGAGAATTATAATCCCCCTGCAACTGGCACTCTCCCGCTGTCGTCGTTTGCTCCTGTCAGTGATCCGCAAGATGGCTGGTTTTCATTTGAAACTGAGGATCCCCGGCAGAATTTGAATCCAACAGATTGGACATCCAGGGCTGGGAGTGATAACACTGGTCTTCATCTTTATGCGGTATGGACTGCTGATGATAGTTCAGGGCCTGTTCGCGGCGCTGTAAATACCCTCTCGAATCCGGTAACTCGACGTGTCGATTTGCTTGCTCTTGTTCCGCCTGTACACATTGATGCGGAAACGACATCGAACCCGGTCAATGGTACTTTATCGACGGCATTTATCCGGAACGGGCCGATGGTTTCGCCATGGGAACTGGGCTTCATTCATCGCGGAGCGAGATGGCAGACCATCAATTTGCAAGAATATGACAAATACAAGGCCGCAAAATATGTTGCGGGACTCCCGAATATTATTCCCGGCGGCGGCAAGTACACCGATACCGCCAATGGTGGCGGGGATGCCAATATTCTCGACCAGATAAAGATGAACAGTTCCACCCAAAACTATAAAATTGACCTTAATAATGAATTTCAAGACCCGGACCCGCTTTTAAGCAACAGATACATGGTTCTTTATTCCCTGTTTAAGAATATCAAAAGCGGAAGCACTATGGATCTAGTCAATGGAATATCCGGCGGAGCTCCTATTTCTGATATTTATATCGGCAATATAATAAACAGCATTATCAGCCGTACCGGTTCCGGAGCAAATACTTATCTGACTAGGGCTCAAGTGGTTAATGATATTGCCGCAGTCGAGCCGATACTGACAATCTGTAACACCAAAGCGATGAAAGATGAAATTATCGGCAAGATGATAAATCTGGTTGATTTCGACAGCTACTATACGGTAATTCTGGTGGCGCAGACGATTAAGGACGTCGGCGGCAACGGCAGTACAATTCCAATCAATAAAAAACTGACTGGAGATACGACTCCCACCCTCGTTAATGCCCAATTGGGTAAATTTGATTTGACGGTTGCTGGAAGTAATTATTACTATGCTGACGACATTACATCTACAGTGAAAGTTCAGGCTTTAATTCATAAGAAGATTGACGGCACCTGTGAAGTGCTTAGCGTAAAATATATTCAATAGAAAAGAGACGGGAATTATGAGAGTTTATGTTGTTTGGATATGTTCATTTCTGGTGGCGTTTGCGGTTGTACAGGCGGCTGATGTAGCGAATCCGGCAGCAAAATCCGCAGCACCAGCAAAACCGGCGGCATCGCAACTTGTAGATGCGCCGATTTCGCGTGATGCCGTATTGAACTTTCTAAATTGTTCTAATAAGGTTTTTATCGAAGGAAAGAAAGGTAAGCCGGCAGCCGCGATAGATTATCTTTCAGTTGCGGGAATGCTAAAAAACTGGATGAATTTCCGTTTCCTGGAAGTTGATACCGAAATTGACCGAAGCTGGTACGACCGGGTTTATAAAATGCTCGATTATCTGGCGAAAGCCAAACAATTTCTTGAATTGGCGAAGATGAACGGACGCGTTGATACTGATGAGTGTAAAAAGGTTTTGGCCAACTTCAATGAAGTCTCCAAGCGGTTTCCTGAGTTATTGGAAAAGCCGACGCCGGTGGAGCAGAAGAAATTAGAGAAGCTGCGCGAAGAAAAGCGGAAATGGGACCTTGAGAAAAAGCGTGAAAGTGCCAGGAAAAGCGGCAGCATAAAAGAAAACGATTGAGAAAGACAAAAGAGTTAAGAGTTAAGAGTTAAGTTTTAAGTTTTAAGTTTTAAGTTTTAAGTTTTAAGTTTTAAGTTTTAAGTTTTAAGTTTTAAGTTTCTGGTTTCACCTAACACGTATGCGGATGTTATATGAGCATAAAGTTTCGTTGCAAGAACTGCGGCGACAAATACCTGTTGGACGATGTCCTGGCCGGTGAAAGCTTCCGGTGTGAGGCTTGCGGCGCTTACATGCGGGTTCCGCGTAAATCGGCGGAGCTTGATACGGTAGTGGCAGATGACGCTTCCCCTGAAATTCTCGATGGAAATTCCAGCCGGGCGTCAACCGGCCCCTCCGCCGCCGTTAAAGTTCATTCCGCCGCCGGGGCCTCACAGAAAGCCGACGACATTAAGTTTGCCTGTAAGCGATGCGGTCAAAAGTATCGCCTGGCAAAAGAGCTTGCCGGGCATGAAGCCGAGTGCGCGAACTGCAAGCGAATCCTTATCATTCCGGAGCATTCAGACGGCGCGCCGGAGGATTCTCAAACCAAAAAAATTGTGTTTTGGTGTAAATCATGCGGGCAGAAATACCGGCTTCCGCAAAACTATGCGCATAACAGCGCTCATTGTTCCAGATGCAAGGCGGATCTTGTTGTTCCAGCCGCCTCCGAGAACGCGCCGTTGCCGGAAGCCGTAAAAGAGCAACCGGGCGGGATAGATATGGGAAGACCGCCGCTGCCGCCGGAGCAAACCGAATGGCTGCAGCCGCTGAAGCCCAAAAACTATAAAGAAATTCAGGAAGAGAAACAGGCTCTGAACAAGACCCGTGCGCAGGTTGTCCAGGAGCTCATTTCAAAGAGTTTGCAGACGCAGACCTCCGTGGAGGTCACCGGCAATCCCGTTTCCATGGTAAGGTATGTGCTTGCTTCGCCTGACCGCGGTATTGTGGTCGCGTTTTCCGCCTTGATCGGCTGGATCAGGCGGTTCCCCGGTCTTAAGCATTTTCCGCGAAAACTTATCGGTACTTTTATCATTCTTGGCTGCATTGCCGCGGCAGCGGCGGTTGCGGTCAGGATATATCAGTCGATGCCGGAAACCAGGCTGGTCAACTCCATGTGTCTGGACTGCCATTTTATCGAAGCCAGGACGTTGAGCAACATCAATAAAGCCCGCTGTTCCAAGTGCAATGGCGAGTTGGGCTATGCCTGGAAATGCTACAAGTGCGGCAAAGTATTTTCCAAGGCGGTCGGTCTTGACGATGAAAATGTTTTGCATCTTGATAATATTCGTCCTCCGGCCTGTCCGATCTGCAATTCCGAAGAAGTGAAATACCTTAATCCGGAAACTCCACCAACCGCCAAATCCGGCAAATAACTCATTTTTAACCACAGAGACACAGAGAAATCCTTTTTTTTAACCCTGGGAGCGCCGGTCGCCTGACCGGCTGTGTTATGGGAAAAGAGCGTTCTGTATTTCGCCGTTGATTTTTTGTCTCCATCACTTTCCGGCTGTTAAACCAGTCAAGCCTTCCTCGTGCCTCCGTGGTTAACGGTTCCCCATGTATTATCTCCTCTTCCGGCTGTTAAACCTGCCAAGCTTTCCTCTGTGTCTCTGTGCCTCCGTGGTTAACCGTTCCCTTTTGTTTTCTATTTTTGATTATTTATTCTTGACTTTTAGAAAATCTTGGCTAATGTAAAATTGTATTTTGAATTAGCCAAGGATTTTATTATGTTTATAAAACGTAATCTTGAAACAGCATTCAAAGCGGCCAATGCATCTTTCTCCGTTCTGCTGCTTACCGGAGCGCGCCAGGTTGGGAAAACGACATTTCTGCGTCATATCGCGGAAAAAAGTCGCAAGTTTGTGTCGCTGGACAACCTTGATTACCGTCTGATGGCAAAGAATGATCCACGTCTTTTTTTAAGCAACTTTCCGCCGCCGGTGATTATTGATGAAATACAGTATGCGCCTGAATTGTTGCCGTATATAAAAATGATGATTGACGAAGCCAGATTTAAAAATTCTCCGGACTGCAATGGAATGTTCTGGTTGACCGGTTCGCAACAATTCCAGATGATGAAGGGCGTCACCGAGTCTCTTGCCGGGCGGGTTGCCATATTCAATCTGTTGGGGTTATCCAACCGTGAACTGGCGGGACAAGCCAACCAGCCATTTTTGCCGGAAACTTTTTCAAATAACGGGATAACTATGGTTGGAGCACCTGAGTTTTTTCACCGGGTATGGCGCGGTTCTTTTCCCGGCATTATAACCCGTACTGACTCGGATTGGCAGATATTTTATGACTCGTATGTCCAAACCTATGTCGAACGGGATGTCCGGGACTTAACCCAGGTTGGCGACCTCGGACGGTTCTTTAGCTTCCTGAAAGCGGCGGCGGCCCGGACCGGGCAATTGCTTAATTATTCCAGTCTGGCGCGTGACGCGGATATTTCACAGCCTACGGCCAAAAGCTGGATGAGTATTCTGGTGACTTCCGGTCTGGCTTATCTGCTCTATCCTTATTATAAAAATCTTAACAAGCGCATGGTCAGCACGCCCAAATTATATTTTCTGGATACTGGCCTGGCGGCATATCTGACCAGTTGGAATACCCCGCAAGCGCTTAGCGCCGGCGCTATGAGCGGCGCTTTTTTTGAAACATGGTGTATTGCCGAGCTTCTGAAAAGCTATCTCCATTCCGGATTGCAAGCCCCGTTTTTTTATTACCGCGATAAGGAAATGCAGGAAATTGATCTGCTAATCGAGTATAATGGCATATTGCATCCGGTTGAATTTAAAAAATCCGCAGCCCTGAAAAAAAACGACATTGCAAACTTCGGCGTATTGGAAAAATTCAAGATGCCCCTTGGTGGCGGAGCGTTGATAAGCCTGAGTCCGGAAACTATTATGATGACTGCAAAATGTCATGCTGTTCCGGCTCCGTTGTTGTAATTATTTTCCGGCTGCTGAACCAGCCAAGCTTTCCTCTGTGTCTCTGTGCCTCCGTGGTTAACCGTTCCCCATGTATTATCTCCTCTTCCGGCTGTTAAACCTGCCAAGAAATTCTCTGTGCCTCTGTGCCTCCGTGGTTAACCGTTCCCCTTTGTTTTCCCTGATTTTTTTTGCTGAATTTTTTATGGGAAGTGTTGACAGAATAAAAAACCGGAGTTATGTTAGTTAGTAATCACTAACATGGGATTGACGGATGAAACTTAAAGGCAGGCAACAGGAAATCATTGATGCTTCGATCGGACTGATCGCGGATTTCGGCATCCAGCACCTGACGATTAAAAATATCGCCGGGAAACTGGGGATTACCGAGCCGGCAATCTACCGCCATTTCGAGAGCAAATTCGATATTCTTTATGCCCTGCTGGATTCCTTTGAGGAAATGTCCTCCGATGTATTGCAGAAGACCGCCGTACAGAAACTGCCGCCGCCCGCGAAACTCGAAGCATTTATTTTCGACCGTTTTGCCAGAATGAGCGGCAATCCCAAGTTGGCAAAAGTCATGTTCGCCGAAGAACTGTTTCAGGATGACGAGCGTCTGTCCAAAAAAATGATGAAAATCATGCATGAACATAAAGAT
Organism: uncultured Lentisphaeria bacterium; assembly: GCA_903831825.1. Taxonomy (GTDB): domain Bacteria; phylum Verrucomicrobiota; class Lentisphaeria; order Victivallales; family Victivallaceae; genus CAIPAT01. The sequence continues at coordinate 11,837 of CAIKZE010000077.1, forward strand.
ATTATCCAGACGATCATTGATGAAGGACGAGTTGACGGCAGCATCCGGACCGACATTGACAGCCTCACGCTGTTCCGCATTATTTTCGGCCCGGTGCGCCTGCTGATTAAGCAGTGGACTTTGAGCGGCTACCGTTTCGATCTGGAAGAAGAAGGCCGCAAGCTCTGGGACGCGGAACTGAAACTGCTGCAAGGGAAAGTAGTCAGTAGTCAGTAGTCAGTAGTCAGTAGTCAGTAGTCAGTAGTCAGTAGTCAGTAGTCAGTAGTCAGTATAAATCCGAATTTGAATTAGAAATTCATGCTGAATTCTGACTCCTGTCTTCTGACTTCTGGATTTATTAGGATACGGAACAAATGAGTACAAAAGTAAAAAGATTTAAGAATTTAGAATGGATTTTCATTCTGACTACTGACTCCTGTCTTCTGACTTCTGGATTTATACGGATTTTTCGCAATAACAATGTTAGTTATTAATAACTAACAAAATTAAAAAAATGAAGGGAGATTGAACGGGAAGAATGGAATATCTGGTTCAGAATTTGCATTTTGGCACAAACAAGTTTAAAGTTTAACAACTACAACGAAGAGGAGATTATCATGAGTATGTTTTGCTATCAATGTCAGGAAACCTGGAAGAACACCGGTTGCTCACTGGCCGGCGGGATGTGCGGAAAAAAAGCGGAGACCGCGAATATGATGGATCTGCTGATGTACACCTTAAAGGGCATTGCCCTGGTCGTCGAAGCGTCCGGGCAGCCGGTGGAAAAATCAGTCGGGCAGTTCCTCACCCAGGCGATGTTTTCAACCATAACCAATGCCAATTTCGATACCGACCGCATCGCCACGTTGATCTTGCAGGCGCAGCATATCAGGGATGGTCTCAAGGAGAAATATCAAGACAGTCTCCCGTCCAAGCCGCATGATGCAGTGGTCTGGAGCGGCGCTACGCTGGCGGAAATGGAAGCCAAAAATGTAAAAGTCGGGGTATTGAGCACGGAAAATGAAGACGTCCGTTCCCTGCGTGAACTGCTGGTTTACGGCATGAAAGGCATTTCCGCCTATGCCGATCACGCGGCGGTGCTGGATAAGGAAGATGACCGCATTTATCAGTTCCTGGTGAAAGGGCTGGCCTCAACCACCAAGTCGCTGCCGGTGGACGAAATGGTCGCGCTGGTCATGGAAGCAGGAAATACCGCGGTACTCACCATGGCGACGCTGGACGCCGCCAACACCGGGGCCTACGGCAATCCGGAAATAACCAAGGTCAAAACCGGAGTCCGCGGCAATCCCGGCATTATCGTTTCAGGCCACGATCTGCGCGACATGGAAGACCTGTTGAAGCAAACCGAAGGCACCGGCGTGGACGTTTACACCCACAGCGAAATGCTGCCGGCCAATTATTATCCGAAGCTTAAGAAGTTCAGTCATCTCGCCGGCAATTACGGCAGTTCATGGTGGCACCAGAATGCGGATTTCACCTCATTCAACGGCCCCATCCTGATGACGACCAATTGCATAATCCCGGTGAAAGACGTTTATAAAGACCGGATGTTCACCACCGGCATGACCGGTTATCCCGGAATCAAACACATTCCGGACCGCAAACCGGGCCAGATGAAAGATTTCTCCGAAATTATCGACCTGGCGAAAATCTGTTCGCCTCCGGTGGAGATCGAAAACGGCGAAATCATCGGCGGTTTCGCCCATAATCAGGTGCTGGCGCTGGCGGATAAAGTGGTGGCGGCGGTCAAATCCGGCGCGATCAAACGCTTCATCGTCATGGCCGGCTGCGACGGCAGGCATAAAGACCGGGATTATTTCACCGACGTTGCGGCCAAGCTGCCGAAAGACGCGGTAATCCTGACTGCCGGATGCGCCAAATATCGCTACAACAAGCTGAATCTCGGCGACATCGGCGGAATCCCGCGAGTGCTCGACGCCGGGCAGTGCAACGACAGTTATTCGCTGGCGGTGATCGCGCTTAAGCTGAAGGAAGTCTTCGGTTTGAGTGACATCAATGAGCTGCCGATTTCGTTCGACGTCGCCTGGTATGAACAGAAAGCCGTGGCGGTATTGCTGGCGCTGCTGGCGCTGGGCGTCAAAGGCATCCGGCTGGGGCCGACCCTTCCGGCGTTCCTGTCGCCGAACGTCGCCAAAGTGCTGGTGGATAAGTTTGACATCAAGCTTATTTCCGACGCTGACAGCGATGTCGCCGCGATGATGGCCGGTAAATAACCATAAAGCGGGCTTTGCCCGCTTCCTAAGAATTCAGGAGTCAGAATTCAGGAGTCAGAATAAAATGCAGAAGAATAAGGCAATTTAAAATCAGAAGCAAAAATTTATTTTCGACATCCTGAATTATGCTTTCTGGATTACTTTTTTTTTCTGCCTTCTGGTTTTACGTTTTCCATTCTGACTACTGAATTCTGACTACTGAATTCCAGAGTTGCGGACAAAGTCCGCTTTCCTGTATTATTTTTTTAATGCTGCTGCGAGCCCGCGGATAAGTTCCAGGCTTTTGCTGATGCCGCTGGCCGGGCTTGTCGCTTCATTCATGATTTTTACCAGGGCGCTGCCGACGACGATTCCATCGGCGCAGGCGGCAGTTTTCGCCGCCATTTCCGGACTGGAGATGCCGAACCCGGCGACGACCGGAACCGGGCTGAATTTCCGCAGTTCATTCAAACGTTCTTCCAGATTTACCGAAAGCTGTTTTCTGGCCCCGGTGACCCCGGCGACCGTGATATAATAGACGAACCCCTGCGCGTTTTTGACAATCTGCCTGGCCCTGGCTTCCGGCGTGGTCGGCGCGACCAGCGGAATCAGGAACAAGCCGTGTTTGCTCAGATGCGGGACGATTTCGGCGGATTCCTCAAACGGCACGTCAACCGTCAGCCAAGCGTCAATTCCCGCGGCCTGGCAGTCGGCGGCGGCTTTTTCCACCCCGTAAGACAGAATCACGTTATAATACGAAAACAGCACCATCGGGATTGCGGAAACTTTACGGATGCGCGCCGACATGGCGATGATGTCCACCAGCGTAGTTCCGGACTGGAGCGCCCGCATGCTGGCTTCCTGAATCACCGGGCCGTCCGCCATCGGGTCGGAAAACGGCACGCCGAGTTCCACGATGTCAGCCCCGGCTTCCGCCGCCTGGACAATCAATTTTTCCGTGGTCGCGAGATCGGGATTTCCCGCTGAAACGAATATTACCAGCGCCTTCCGCTTTTCGTCGGCGCACTTTTTAAAAGTTTGAGCGATGCGATTCATTATTTCACCTCTGCTGCCATTTGTTGTTTGAACTCCAAAACACTCTGCATGTCCTTGTCGCCGCGTCCGGACAGGTTGACGATGATGATCTTGTCTTTGGACATTGACGGCGCCCGCCTCATCGCTTCCGCAATCGCGTGGGATGATTCCAGCGCGGGAATGATGCCTTCCAGGCGCGACAGCAGATCGAATGCCTCAATCGCTTCCTTATCGTTGATTACGGTATATTCGGCCCGTCCGATGTCATTCAAGTAAGAATGTTCCGGCCCGACGCCGGGATAATCCAGTCCGGCGGAAACGGAGTGTGTCTGATTGACCTGTCCGTGCTTGTCCTGAAGCAGATAGCTTTTGCTGCCGTGCAGCACACCGACCCGGCCGGCGTTGATGCTGGCGGCATGATAAGCGGTGTCAATGCCCTGGCCGCCGGCTTCCACCCCGATCAGTTTTACGGCTTTATCTTCGATAAATCCGGCGAAAATGCCCATGGCGTTGCTGCCGCCGCCGACGCAGGCGATAACCTCATCCGGCAGTCTGCCGGTTTTTTCCAGGATCTGCTCTCTGGCTTCCTTGCCGATTACCGACTGGAAATCCCTGACCATTTCCGGGTATGGATGAGGCCCGGCAACGGTGCCGATAACGTAAAAGGTATTTTCGACCGTGGATATCCAGTTTCTCAACGCCTCGTTCATCGCGTCTTTCAACGTTGCCGAGCCGGAGTCCACCGGGGTGACTTTGGCGCCGAGCGTCAGCATCCGCTGGACATTCGGGGCCTGCCGCCGGATGTCTTCGCTGCCCATGAAGACTTCGCACTCAAAACCGAACAGCGCCGCAACGGTGGCGGTCGCCACGCCGTGCATGCCCGCGCCGGTTTCGGCGATCAGCCGTTTTTTGCCCATGAACTTGGCCAGCAGCGCCTGTCCGAGGGTATTGTTGACTTTATGCGCGCCGGTGTGGTTGAGGTCTTCGCGTTTCAGGTAGATTGCCGCGCCGCCGCAGCGGTCGGAAAGTCTTTTGGCATGATACAGCGGTGACGCCCGCCCGACGTAGTCGATCAGGTATTCGTTAAATTCCTTCTGGAATGCCGGATCGTTTTTGCATTTGATGTAAGCCGCTTCCAGTTCGGTCAGGGCCGGCATCAGCGTTTCCGCCACATACTGCCCGCCGTATATTCCGTAATGTCCTTTTTGAGTCATTTTCAATATCCTTATTTTTTTATGCTTTTAAGCTTTGCCGCCAGTTCCAATATTTTCCTGTGATCCTTGATTCCTTTAGACTTTTCTATTCCGCTGCACACATCCACGGCGAACGGTTTAACCGTTTTTATCGCTTCCGCCACATTTTCCGGATTGATGCCGCCCGCCAGGATGAGTTTAAGTTGCTTCGCCGCTTTTGCCGCCTGCTGCCAATCGCATTTTTTGCCGGTGCCGCCGCGCAACTCCGGTCCGATGGAGTCGGCCAGAATGGCCAATGCCGGAAATGCCGCCGCCTGTTTAATATCGTCCTCGGTATTCAGGGCCATTGCCTTCCATACTCTTTCTTTGCCGATTTCCAGCGCATCGGCGGCAGATTCGTTGCCGTGCAGTTGGGCGATATTGAAGCCGCAGAACTCCATAAGTTCTACAATCTGGTTCGGCGGAGAGTCCACAAAAACCCCGACGGTCTTGATTCGCCGCGGCACTTTTTTAATGAGCTCTTTGGCCTTGGCCGGACTGACGAAACGCGGCGACATCGGATACAGGACAAAACCGAGAAAGTCGGCTCCGGCGTCAATTGCCGCCTGGACGTCCTCTGCATTGGTTAATCCGCAAATTTTCAGTTTTACGTTCATATTTGTGTCTTTTCTCCCGAATTCGTGGGCTATTCCTGAATAACCTTTTTACCTCTAAATTATATCTTTATGATTGCTTTTTGTATTTTGTTTTTCATTCATCAGTTGGTTATTCCTTGTTGGATATTGGATGTTCGTTTTTTCGCCCTTTTTCAGCCCTCAAGCATCTTTTTCAGTTCAGCGCCGGGCGATGCGGCCCGCATTAAGGTTTCGCCGATTAAAAACGCGTCTGCTCCGCATCCGCTCAGCCGGACGATGTCATGGTGATTCCTGATCCCGCTTTCAGCCACTTTGATCCGGTCGTCCGGGATGTTTGCCAGCAGTTCTTCCGTTGCGCCGAGGTCGGTTTGGAACGTTTTCAGGTCGCGGCAGTTGATGCCGATGATTTTTGCTCCGCAACGTATTGTGCGTTCGAGTTCTTCCCGGTTGTGAATTTCCGCCAGCACGTGCAGCCCGACGGTTTTTGCGGTCTGGTAAAGGCTGTTGAACGTCTTTTCATCGAGCGCGGCGGCAATCAGCAGCACCGCATCCGCGCCAAGCGCCCTGGCCTCGTGAATCTGGTAGGGATCGAAAATGAAATCTTTGCGCAGTACGGGTATTTTTACCAGTTTAGCGACTTTTTGAAGATATACAGGGGAGCCGAGAAAGAAAAATTCTTCAGTGAGAATGGACAATGCCGCCGCGCCGTTTCTCTCGAGTTCCATACAGAGCATTTCCGGCACGAAGTCTTCACGGATCAGCCCTTTTGACGGTGACGCTTTTTTCAGCTCGGCGATGATGTTGAACCGGTCTTTGCGGCTTACCGCGGCGGCAAAATTCTTGACCGGGGGCATTCTCGTTGCCTTTTCAAGCAGTATTGCTTCCGGTATGGCTTTTTTGCGCACTTCCAGAGCTTCGCGATTTTTGTCGATTATTTTGTCAAGAATGGTCATTTTTTACTTGCCTCGATCATTATTTCAAGTTTGCCCAGCGCCGCGCCGGAGGTTATAGAGTTTTCCGCGAGTTTCAGTCCGTCTTCCATGGTGTCGGCTTTGCAGCCGGCAACGATGGCGGCGGCGGCATTGAGCAGCGTTACTGCCCGGGGGCCGCCTGACAGCCGGTTGGAAAGAATGTCCAGCAGGATTTTCGCGTTTTGTTCCGGTCCGCCGCCTTTGAGCGATTCCGCGCTGAAGGTTTCCCCGATAAGCATTTCCGGAAACAATTCATAGGTTTTGATTACGCCGTTGCGCAGTTCGGTGACGCGCGTTGAATCGGTGCAGGTGATTTCGTCCAGGCCGTCCTGGCCGTGAACCACCATGGCGCGCTTTGCGCCGAGCGCCTGGAGAACATGGGCAAACATTTCGGTCAAAACCGGTGAATATACGCCAAGGATCTGTCCGGTGGCCCCGGCCGGATTGGTCAGCGGACCCAGCATGTTGAATATCGTCCTGACCCCGAGTTCCTTGCGGATCGGAACGACGTTGCGCATGGCCGGATGGACTTTCGGCGCAAACAGGAACCCGATGCCGTTTTCCTGGATGCACTGTTCCATCACCTCCGGCTCCACCTCCAGATTGAATCCGGCGGCGGCCAGCACATCGGCGGAGCCGCATTTGCTGGAAACGCCGCGGTTGCCGTGTTTGGCGATGGTGACCCCGGCCCCCGCCGCGACAAAGGCGGCGGAGGTGGAAATGTTGAAAGTATGCGCCTTGTCGCCGCCGGTGCCGCAGGTGTCCACGACATTCTCCGTTCCGGCGTTGATGAATGAAGAATGTTTCCGCATGGACATGGCCGCGCCGGTGACCTCGTCAATGGTTTCGCCTTTCATGCGCAGCGCCACCAGGAATCCGGCGGTTTGCGCCGGACTGAAGGCACCGGACATCATCGCGTCCATAACCTCGCTCATTTCCTGGATGGTCAGGTTTTTCCCGGCCAGCAGTTTTTCAAGCATTCCGGTGATCATGTTCAGTTTCCTTTTGCGCTTTTGACTTCTTCAATGAAATTCGCCAGTTGACGTTTGCCGGTCGGGGTCAGAATTGATTCGGGATGATACTGAATGCCCTCGATCAAATGTTGACGGTGCCTGACGCCCATGATTTCGCCGTCCTGGGTTCTGGCGGTGATTTCGAGACATTCCGGAATGGTTTTTTCTTCGATTGCCAGCGAATGATACCTCACGGCCTTCAGCGGCGAAGACAGCCCTTTGTAAAGGCCCTTGCCGTCATGGACCACTTCCGAAACTTTGCCGTGCATGATGGCTTTGGCATGGATGATATTGCCGCCGAAAGCTTCGCCGATGGCCTGATGCCCCAGGCAGATGCCCAGCAGCGGAATTTTCCCGGTGCAGGCTTTAATCAGCGGAATGATGATTCCGGCGTCGGCCGGGCGGCCGGGGCCGGGCGAGATCACAATGAATTCAGGCTTCATGGCAATCGCTTCCTCAACGGTTATTTCATCATTTCGGCGTACCACAACATCCTGCTCAAGCATATAGAAATACTGCACCAGATTGTAGGTGAACGAATCATAATTGTCGATCATTAATATCATTTTTTCAGCTCCTTATTACATTTCCAGGTTGGCGGACGCCAGCGCGATGGCTTTGAACATGCCGCGCGCTTTATGCCGGGTTTCCATATATTCGGTTTCCGGGTCGGAATCATAAACGATGCCGGCCCCCGCCTGTACGGAAACCTTGTCGCCGTCAATTTCCAGCGTGCGGATGGTGATGCAGGTATCCATATTGCCGTTGAAGCCGAAATAGCCTACCGCCCCGCCGTAAATTTCCCGCGGGTCCGGCTCCAGTTCATTGATAATCTCCAGCGCCCGGATTTTCGGCGCGCCGCTGAGCGTACCGGCCGGGAAGGTGGCTTTAATCAGATCGAACGCGTCTTTGTCATCGCGCACCTGCGCTTCAATATTCGAAACCAGATGCATGACATGGGAGTAACGTTCCACGGTCATAAAGTCCCTGACCTGGACGCTGGCCGGAGCGGCGACGCGGCCCAGGTCGTTTCTGCCGAGGTCAACCAGCATCAGGTGTTCCGCGCGTTCCTTGACGTCCTTCAGCAGTTCGTCCGCCAACTCGTGGTCCTGCTGCTCATTTTTGCCTCTCGGACGGGTTCCCGCAATCGGACGGAGTTCGGCGGTGCGGTTGTTCAAACGCACCATGACTTCCGGCGAGGAGCCGACCAGGATTTGATTGTGGTCGAATTTCAGGAAGAACGTATACGGCGAGGGATTGATCAGGCGCAGCGCGCGGTATAACTGAATCGGCTTTACCGTAAGTTTGGTCGAGAATCGCTGCGAGAGCACGACCTGGATGACGTCGCCGTCTTCAATATACTTCTTGGCTTTCCGCACCATATCGCAATATGCTTCTTTCGTCATATTCGAACTCATCGAGCTTTCGTCAAAAACTGCCGGTTCCGCCGGGGTCAGCACGGGGGCAGGGGAGCGCAGCACTTTTTCAATCTCCGCAATCCTGGCGCAGGCGGTGTCGTAGGCCTCTTTCGGATCCGGATGTTCATCCAGCCGGGCGCAGGCCACGATTTTAATGGTGTGCCTGACATTGTCGAAAATAATGACCTGATCGGTCAGAATGAAATGCGACGTCGGCTGTTTCAGCGCCTTTTTGGGGGCAGGGAGCCGTTCAAACTCGTTGACCGTATGATGTCCGATATAACCGATGGCTCCGGCGAAGAAACGCGGCAGCCCCGGCATTTCCACCGGTTTGTATTGCGCGATGATTTTTCTCAAAGCCATCAGCGGGCCTTCCGGCGATTCCACGACTTCGTCGCGCCCGTTCTTGCGGAGTATGGCTTTGCCGTCCTGGACTTTGAACAGCGCAAAAGGATTTACGCCGAGAAACGAGTACCGGCCCCAGCGTTCGCCGCCCTCGACGCTTTCCAGCAGGAAAACGTGTTTATTTTCGGCAAAACGGTTCAATACTGATACCGGGGTGTCCATATCGGCCAGGTATTCCCGGTACACCGGCACGATATTGCCATGTGAACAGTAACTTTTAAATTCCTCAAAGTCCGGCTTATACATTTTATTGTCCTCTTATATGTTCTATGTCTTTGTATTATACATAAATCCAGTAGTCAGTAGTCAGAAGTCAGTAGTCAGAATGAAAGCATAGCTATCAAATCCCGAAATTTCTCTACTGTTTATTTTCATTTCTTCTATCTCCTGATTTCCTGCTTTATTCTTCATATTCATTTATTCTGCTATTAATATTCCGCTCCTCCGGAGCTATAATTCTGACTTCTCATTCCTGCTTTATTCTTTATTTTCAGGATTTATTCTTTTTTGAAACTACCTTTTTAATTCCTTTGAAAAGCTTTTCAAATTCCTGAGAGTTCCTTATTCGCTAAAACTGCGGTCCCCGCAGTCCGCCGCTAACTCCTAACTCCTAACTCCTAACTCCTAACTCCTAACTCCCGGCTGTTCATCCTCTTTCAATTAAAAAAAAACTGCGGATTGAATAGATGTTCAACCCGCAGTTGTAATTCATTAATCAGAGCACAACAGAAGCTACGGATTGAACCGCGTATTCCACCACCAACCCAAAAAGTTGTATGAGCTTCTGTTAATCATAATCGTATCCAGCTTCCAAATAGTTTTTAATAACCAGTATTAAAAAAGCGTCTCTTTCAACAAAAGTCAAGAGCAGAAGTTAAAAAAATAACTTTTTTTGATTCTAAATCTGACATATTCGCATAGGCTTTGATTCAAGAACTCATTGAAACCGACCAAGTAACCGACCAAGTAAAAAAACATTGCACATTGCAGAATATTGGTAAAATCTTCCAATCTACCCCCGAAGCAGCGCTGTTCAATGCTAGCATTTTTACACCCCAATAATGTTTTGAGGTGTAATAGATTTACCCGCCGAAAGCGCGGCAAATTCCGGGAACGCCGGTCTCCGTACCGGCAGGCTGTTTCTCATTCCGGTCATATGGAATATATGA
>CAIKZE010000078.1 GCA_903831825.1 uncultured Lentisphaeria bacterium
GATTAATGGTTAATGATTAATGGTTAATGATTAATGGTTAATGATTAATGGTTAATGATTAATGGTTAATGAGATAAAAAACAAACTAACAACTAACAACTAATAATTAACAACTAATAATTAACAACTAACAATTAACAAATAACAAATAAAAGCTTTTGACTTATGAAAGAGAATATAATTAAAAATAAGAGTTTCAATTTTGCCATTCGCAGTGTAAAGTTGTATCAATACTTGCAAGCCGAGAAAAAAGAGTATGTTCTTTCAAAACAACTATTAAGAAGCGGAACTTCCGTTGGCGCAATGGTAAGAGAGGCAGAACATTCGGAAAGTAAAATGGATTTTATTCATAAAATGGCAATTGCTCAAAAAGAAATAAGTGAAACCATATATTGGCTGGAATTACTGAAAAGCACTGATTATTTAAGTGGTGAACAGTTTGAAAGCATTAATGCAGATGCCGTGGAATTGATAAAAATGATAACCAGCATTATCAAATCCACCAAAAGTAACCTAACAATTAACAATTAACAATTAACAATTAACAATTAACAATTAACAATTAACAATTAACAATTAACAATTAACAATTAACAATTATTTACCATGAACGAAGCCCAAACCAGAGCAGAACTGATTGACCCGCAACTGAAAGCGGCGGGCTGGGGCGTGGTCGAGGGTTCCAAAATCCAGCGGAATTATACGATCACCGCCGGAAAAATCCAGACCGGCGGCGGCCGGGCCAAATCTTTGTTTGCGGATTATGTGCTGGTGTACAAAGGCCGCAAACTGGCCGTGGTTGAAGCCAAAAGCGATGAACTGGAAGTCGGCGAAGGCGTCGCCCAGGCCAAACGATATGCTCTCATGCTAAAACTGGATTTTACCTATGCCGCTAACGGACGGGAAATCTATGCCGTCAGCCTGAAAACCGGCAAAGAAGGATTGCTTGCCGTTTTTCCCGCGCCCGATGAACTCTGGAACGCCACGTTTGCCGAACAGAACCAATGGCGCGACACTTTCAGCGCTGTTCCTTTTGAGGATGTCGGCGGGACTAAAAGCGCACGTTATTACCAGGAGATCGCGGTCAATAACGCCATGGAAGCCATTGCAGGCGGCAAAGACCGGATTCTTTTAACCCTTGCCACCGGAACCGGTAAAACCTTTATCGCCTTTCAGATTGCCTGGAAACTTTTTCAAACCCGCTGGAACCTGAAGCGTGACGGTTCACGCCGTCCGCGCATTCTGTTTCTGGCCGACCGGAATATTCTGGCCGACCAGGCGTTCAACGCCTTTTCCGCCTTTCCCGAAGACGCCCTTGCCCGCATCAAGCCCAATGAAATAAGAAAAAAAGGCAAGGTTCCGACCAACGGCAGCATTTTCTTCACCATTTTTCAGACTTTTATGAGCGGTCCGGCGGTTGAGGAGTTCGCTAAAGTAGCGGAAGCTCCTGAGCCTTATAATGCCATTTCCCCTGGGAACGCCACTCTCCGCAGTGGCATGGATTTCTCCGGGAACGCCACTCTCCGCAGTGGCAAATTTAATTCAGCCAATCGGGAGATTGGCGATCCCGGGGTAAAATCCGGCGATCCCATGGATGGATGTTACTTCGGTCAATATCCTCCCGATTACTTTGATTTTATCATCATAGACGAGTGTCATCGCGGCGGAGCAAACGACGAAAGCAACTGGCGCGAAATTCTGGAATACTTCAAGCCCGCGGTCCAACTCGGCCTTACCGCCACGCCCAAACGCGATATCAACGTGAACACTTATCGCTATTTCGGCGAGCCGGTTTATATCTATTCGCTCAAGGAAGGCATCAACGACGGCTTTCTGACTCCCTTCAAGGTCAAGCGGATTCAAACCACGCTGGATGAATATATGTACGTTTCCGACGACACGGTGATTGAAGGCGAAGTGGAGGAAGGCCGCATTTATGAAGAATCCGATTTTAACCGCATTATCGAAATCAAGGAACGCGAAGCCAAGCGGGTGCGGATCATCCTTTCGGAAATCAATCAGCACGAGAAATCCATTGTCTTCTGCGCCACCCAGGAACACGCCGCCGCCATTCGCGACCTGATCAATCAGTACAAATCCGTCAGCAACCTCAATTACTGCGTCCGGGTTACAGCCAATGACGGGGCTATCGGCGAACAATTCCTGCGGGAATTTCAGGACAACGAAAAAACCATTCCCACGATACTGACCACCTCGCAAAAACTTTCAACCGGCGTGGACGCCCGCAATATCCGCAATATCATTCTGTTGCGTCCGATTAATTCCATAGTCGAGTTCAAACAGATCGTCGGACGCGGCACGAGGCTTTTTGACGGCAAGGATTATTTCACCATTTATGACTTTGTGGATGCCTATCATAACTTTGCCGACCCCGAATGGGACGGCGAACCGGTAATCGGCGAACCCTGCGCTAAATGCGGCAACGATCCCTGCACTTGTATTAAAGAACCGCCGCAACCTTGCCCAAAATGCGGTCAACTCCCTTGCATTTGCATTAAAGAACCGCCCCGGCGCTGTCCTGAATGCGGACAAACCCCATGTATCTGCAATAAGAAGAAAAAAGTGAAAATCAAACTCCGTGACGGTAAAGAGCGGGAAATTCAGCACATGATCGCCACGTCCTTCTGGAGCGCTGACGGCAAACCCGTCTCAGCAGAAGAGTTTTTGAAAAATCTTTACGGGGCGCTGCCGGAATTCTTCAAAAATGAAGACGAACTGCGCGCCGTCTGGTCAGATCCGGTCACCCGGAAAACCCTGCTGGAAAAACTGAGCGAAGCCGGCTACGGCAAAGACGAGTTGGGAACTCTGCAGAAACTCATCAATGCCGAAAAAAGCGACCTGTTTGATGTGCTGGAATATGTTTCCTTTGCAATTCAGCCGATTACCCGCGAATTGCGCGTGGCGGTTGCCCAGGCCGATATATTTGCCGGATTGGATGAAAAGCAAAAAGAGTTTTTGGAATTTGTCCTGTCCCAATATATTGAGACCGGCGTGGAAGAACTGGATCAGGAAAAACTGCCCAAACTTTTAGAACTGAAATATCATGCCATCAGCGATGCCGCGGAGATTCTCGGCGGCGTGGAAAAGATACGGCAAACCTTTATGGCTTTTCAAAAGTTCCTGTACGCGAAGAAAGCTGCGTAACGGGGCGTTGCTTTTATAGACAGGCTTTCGCGTGATTTAACGGATGCGTTTCCGGATATGAAAGGTTTTTCGCGCCGGAATTTATACGCTGTCCGGCAATGGAATCTGTTTTATTCCGTTCGATTTCAATTTGTGCCGCAGCTTGTGGCACAAATTCCCTGGGGGCATAATCGTCCCTATTCTCTTCATTCAAATCTTAATCCCATCTGCTTTTTGTGATTTTTATGGCAAGAAATCCACATTTTAATGATTTAAACTTCTATTGTCAAATGCTTTGCACGTATTCCGATTGACAAATCTTCTATATATGTAGACTTTGATATAAAAATTTTAAATGGGGAACTATGAAAACAGAGGGATTAACCACAGAGGCACAGAGACACAGAGAAAACAGTAGACAGGGTTTAACCAAGGGGTGGGTTAATTTTGTTATGCAGAACGACTCTCTAACGACTCGGAAATGCCTGGGGAATAATTGAAAATGGAAAATTGAAAGTTGAAAATGAAAAACAAAAGAACAACAGACTCAAAGCGGTCTCAAAAAGCTCGGAGTGTGGCTTTGTTGTAGTGCCGTCCGTATCGGACGGGGTTTTAAATCTTCCCTCTCAGAGAGAGGGCGCTACATCGGAACATCCTGCATATGGCTGTCCAGAATGAATAATTGAAAATTGAAAATTGAAAATTGAAAATGAAAAACAAAATAGCAATAAGCTCAAAGCGGTCTCCAGAGTCTCGGAGTGTTCAACAAAGGATGTGTCCAGAATGTTCAGGATTTTATTCTGACTACTGACTTCTGACTACTGACTACGGCTGTTCATGCGGTGTCCAGAATGAGCGGGAGGCGTGTCCAGAATCGAGTGAAAGGCTGTCCAGAATGTTCAGGATTTTATTCTGACTACTGACTACTGACTTCTGACTACTGGCTGTTCATGCGGTGTCCAGAATCAGTTGGTCTTTGGTTTTATTCTGACTACTGACTACTGACTACTGACTTCCGGGCTGCTGCCGCATCCGGGATTTGTTATGCGGGACATGCCGGTTCAACCTCAGTTCCGGCTTTGCTTTTCGTGTTAAACAGGTATATATTAAATATTTGAAATTTGTTTGGATTGTATTTGAAAGGAATTAGCATGAAAATCTATATATTGGCCGACATGGAAGGCGTCAGCGGCATCAGCGGCAGTTCTTTTGTGCTGGCGGATGGCGCAAATTACCAGTTGGGACGGAAGTTGCTGACTCAGGATATCAATGCCTGCGTCAAGGGTTGTTTCAAAGCGGGGGCGACTGAAGTAATCGTTTGCGACGCCCATTGCACCGGAAGCAATATTCTCTGGGAAGAGCTTGACCCCAGGGCGGAACTGATTCAAGGCAACGGTTATCGGGCGCGTTTTCCGGAGATTGCCGGTTCCGCCGGCCTGATCCTGCTCGGCTACCATGCGATGGCCGGAACTTTCGAAGGACTGCTGGAGCATTCCTATTCTTCCCGTGAAATCCAGAATATCTGGATTAACGGCAAGAAAGTCGGGGAATTCGGCATTGACGCCTTGATTGCCGCGGATAAAGGCATTCCGACAATCATGACCTCCGGCGACGACAAACTCTGCGAAGAGGCCGCTCTTTTCCATCCGGAAGTCATCACTTGTCAGGTAAAAAAGGGACTGGGCTGCCAGGCTGCCAGAATGCTTTCCGCAATCAAAGCCCATGAACTGATCGAAAAGAAAACAGTTGAAGCGATCAAGAAAATCAAGACGATCAAACCGCCGAAAACCAAGTTCCCGGTTACGCTCAGGGTGGAGAAAATTGAACGCGGCACGGTACCCAACCGCGACAGCGTTAAACTGGTTGACGGCAGAACCTATGAAGCTGTCGGACGCGCTTCAGTGGAAGACGCTTTCAAAAAGCTGTTCTGCTGACGATTATTTATATGAAGTCAAAGTTATAATACATAACATTAAGGAATTATAGAAGATGAAATTTAATCTGCTGGATCTGCTGCTTCCGCGAGAAACCAAATTTTTTGATTATCTTGATCAAATGAGTGAATTCATTTTGAACAGCAGCAATGCTTTAAGCGACCTGATCGTCCATATTGAAAGTCTGTCCGAAGAAGAAATCAAGAAACGGCTTTATGCGATCAGGGATTACGAGCAGAAAGGCGACAACACTGAAGAAACCATTATCGAGGAGCTGGGCCGCACCTTTATCACTCCGCTGGACCGCGAAGACATTCACACCCTGGCCATGAACATGGACCTTTCGCTGGATATCCTGAAAGGGGTTTCCCGTAAAATAGAATTTTACAATATCCGTAAAATGCCGCTGAATGTCTGCAAGTTTGCGGAAATTATCTCCGCCAGCGCCAAACTCCAGTTCGATCTGGTGCATGAACTCCGGACCAGAAAACAGGTGCGGAAAAAACTTGATGCGCTGCATCATCTGGAAAAACAGGCGGACGACCTGTTTCATAACTGCATGGCGGATTTGTTCGGCAGGGACGATAAGTTTCAGACAATTGAAATGACCAAATTGAAAGAACTTTACGAGTTGCTCGAGGAAGTGGTTGACAGCATTGACTACATCGGCAAGCTGATTCGCGGCATCAAGATAAAACACGGTTGAACAACGAATCCACTCTGGAGTAGAAATGACCTCATTGGCAATATTAATGATCTTGGTGATCGTGCTGGCGCTGGCGTTCGATTTCCTGAACGGTTTTCATGACGCCGCAAACTCGATCGCGACGGTGGTAGTGGCCAAAACGCTTACTCCGCTGCAGGCAGTTATCCTTGCCGGACTGGCAAACTTTATCGGTTATTTTACCTTCGGCCACGCCATTGCGAAAATGGTCAGCTCCGGCATTATCAATCTGGATATATTGCCGACGCCGGAATCGAAGCTGCTGCTGCTGCTGGGCGCATTGCTGGGCGCAATCTTGTGGAATATCATAACCTGGCTGTTCGGGCTGCCGTCTTCCAGCAGTCACGCCCTGGTCGGCGGCCTGATTGGCGCCGGCCTCGCGGCGGCCGGACCTAAAATCATATATATGGGCAGTTTAGCGGTACACAACGGACGGCTGGAGGTTGTCGGGATTCTGCCGATTATCGCTTTTATCATCATTGCGCCGATGCTCGGGATGTTCGGCGGGATGGTCGTCACTTTGATTATTTTAAATCTGTTTAAAAAACTGCCTTACAATAAATCCAGTAAAGTCTTCCGCTACATGCAGTTATGCTCAGCCTCATGTTACAGTCTGGGTCATGGAACAAATGACGCCCAGAAAATGATGGGCGTTATTTCAATGGCGCTGGTATGCGGCGGAAGCGCAACCTCCCTGGAAATTAAAGGCTGGGTTGCCTTTTCATGTTATGCCGTAATCGGTCTCGGTACCATGTTCGGCGGCTGGCGCATCGTCAAGACGATGGGCACCAAGATAACCAAGATCCGTTCCATTGAAGGGTTCTGCGCCGAGTCGGCGGCTTCGATGGTGCTGATGGGTACTGCTCATTTCGGGATTCCGGTTTCGACGACGCACGTCATCGCCAGCGCAATCATGGGGGTGGGAACGGCGGAACGGGCCAAGTCCGTACGCTGGGGAACCGCCCGCCGGATTATGTGGGCATGGGTGCTGACAATTCCGCTGACCGCGATATGTTCGGCGCTGGCTTATTGGGGAATTTACCTGTTGCATTGCGGCGCAGTCTGAGCCTGAAACGCTCAGCGGCGCAACGTGTAGATTTTTCCCGGACTTTGCGAAACCTGTTTTTTGATTTCCATTTTCATCAAGGTTCCCAGCAGGGTCCCGGCGGCAATGCCGGTTTCTGACGACAACGCATCAAAAGACTTGCTTTCCAGTAAAAGCGCCCGGATGATCTTCTGCTCTTCTTCAGGCATGCCGGACATATCAGGCATGGCAAGAGTTGCGTCGTCTTCGCCGCCTTCGTCCAGATACTCATGCTGCGGCTCTTTCACCCCGCCGAAACCGGGCAGGAATTCGAAATCCTGTAGAATGTCTTCGAAATCCTCGGTCAATTTCGCGCCTTCTTTAATCAGCTTGTGGCAGCCCCGCGCCTGCGGGTTGTCTGCCATGCCGGGAACGGCAAATACCGAACGGCCCTGTTCCAGCGCGGTCGCGGCGGTTATCAGCGCACCGCTGTCGATTCCGGCCTCTACCACCAGCACGGCCCGGCTCAGGCCGGATACGATCCGGTTGCGGCGGGGGAAAGACTGGCGGCTGACCGGAAATCTCATCGGGTATTCGCTGATCAGCGCGCCGTTATTTTCCACGATGCTTCTGGCCAGCGGAACATGATCCTGCGGATGCACCCGCGCCAGGCCGCCGCCCAGCACCGCCACCGTAATGCCTTTCAAATCAACCGCCGTCTGATGGGCCACCGCATCGACGCCGTAAGCCAGGCCGGAGATGATCTTCCAGCCGGCATAAACCGCGGCCTCGGTCAGGTGGGCGGCCATTTTTCTGCCGTAAGCGGTCATCCGCCTGGAACCGACCACCGCCAGGGTGTTGGAGCTGAAATCAGGCAGCGTGCCCCTGACGTAAAGACAGATTGGCGGGTCGTAAATTTCTTTGAGGATGGCCGGATATTCGCTGTCCACTACCGTAATGATTTTCGCGCCGCCTTTTTCGGCCATTTCCAGCTCGCCGTAAAGGTCTATCTCGTTGCGCCAGTTGGCAATCTTTCCCGCCAGTTCATGGCCGATGCCCTTGACCCCGGCAATGGAGGATGACGACTGCGCAAAAATATTGGCGGGGGTCTCAAAGCAGTTCAGCAGCGCCTGCATCCGGGCGGAGCCGATTCCGGAGACCATATTTAAGATGATGCAGGCTTCCCGGTCATTCACAGCAGCACCTGACGGCATTGATGATTGCGGCAGGCTCAAACCCGCTTTTGACTTCAACTTTCCCGATCTCCAGCGGCATGACCAGATTCAGGCGGCTGCCAACTTTTTTCTTGTCCTTGAGCATTCCGGCATAAATTTTTTCCGGATCGCCGCCCGGCGCAAGTTTGCACGGCAGCGCGAGTTTCTCCAGCAGTTTACGCTGCCTGACGGCAACGGCCCGGTCAAGGAATCCCGCTTGAACCGCAAGTTCAGCCGCCATGCTCATGCCGATGGAGACCCCTTCGCCGTGAGCAATGGTAAAATTCGACGCCAATTCAACCGCATGGCCGAAAGTATGTCCGTAATTCAGGATCGCGCGGAGCCCGCCTTCGCGTTCGTCCGCAGCGACAACCTGAGCTTTCAATTTACAGCATTCGGCGATTATTTCAGTATAAAAATGCAGATCAACGCCGTTTAATTTATCCGTGTTCTGCTCAAGTTTCGCAAACAGCGGGGCATCCATGATGACGCCGTATTTGACCACTTCCGCCAGGCCGCAGCGGATTTCTTTAAACGGCAGGGTCGTGAGCACTTCCGGGTCCATCAAAACCAGTTTCGGCTGCCAGAACGCGCCGATCAGGTTCTTGCCTTCGGGCAGATCCGCTCCGGTTTTGCCGCCGACGCTTGAATCCACCGCCGCCAGCAGCGTGGTCGGAATCTGGATAAAGTTGATGCCGCGCATGTAAATTGCCGCCGCAAAGCCGGCAATATCGCCGCAGACGCCGCCCCCGAGCGCGACGATCAGCGACGAACGGTCAAGTCCGCACTTTACGGCATAGCTGCAAATGCCGCCGACCGTCTCCAGCGTCTTGTGCTCTTCGCCTGCCGGAAACGTGAAAATAAACGCTTCCGCGCCGGCTTCCCTAAGCATTTCAGACACCTTTTTCGCGTAAATCGGCCCGACGTTGGAATCCGTCAGCAACAGACATTTGCGGCCGCTGACGAACGGCACCAGATATTCGATGGCGTTGCCGAGAATCCCCTGCCCCGTGATAATATGGTAGGAACGTTCTCCCAGTCCGACCGGTATTTTTATGATCTTATTCAATTCATACTCCATGTGCATTGTGATTTAAACCCTAAAAAATATTACCAAAAACCGCATACTGCAAACCGCATTGACAATTCCGGCAAAAGTTTTCTCAGGAAAAACAATAATCCATGCTCCGGCGTTAAGGATTTGAGACATATTCAATATGGTAGGCATGGGATATAAAAACAGGGAAAGAAGCGCCCTTTCCCTGTTATGAAAAACATTATCTATGCTGATATGTCAGCTTTTTTTGCGGCGTACCGGAATGTGGGCGCTTTCGCCGTGAACGGCGTGAGCGGCTTCCATCATGGCTTCGCCGAGCGTCGGATGGGCATGAATGGCTTTACCAAGTTCTTTGGCGGTAATTTCCAGATTCATGGCCGGAACGGCTTCCGCAATCAGGTCGGTGGCATGGGGGCCGATAATATGGACGCCTAGCACCTGATCGGTGACGGCATCGGCAATAATCTTGCAGAACCCGTCGGTCTCGTTGATCGCCATTGCTTTGCCGAGGGCGGCGAACGGGAATTTGCCGACGGTGATATTCAAACCTTTTTCCTTGCACTGTTCTTCGGTCAGGCCGACGGTGCCGATTTCCGGGCTGGTGAAAATGCAGCCGGGAACCAGATCATAGCTGAATTCGTTGCGGTGTCCGCAGATGTTGTCAACGGCGCAGAGGCCCATGGCGCTGGCCAGATGCGCCAGCCAGATGCGTCCGCCGATATCGCCGATGGCATAAATGCCTGGAACATTGGTCCGGCATTTGGAGTCCACGGGAATCCAACCGCGCTCGTCGGTTTTGACCCCGGCGGCGGCAATATTCAGGCCGGTTGTTACCGGTCTGCGCCCGATGGATACGAGCAGGTAATCGGCTTTCAGCGTTTCGCTGCCGACTTTGCCGCTGACGCCTTTTTTGTCGGCCTTAATATCCTGCATCGGGGTGCCGGTCATAATCGTGATGCCGGCTCTTTTCATATATTGCGTCTGTGTCCGCGAGACTTCTTTGTCCAGGTTCGGCAGAATTGTCGGCAGCATTTCCACGATGGTTACCTGGGTGCCGAGTTCGGCGAACAGGCAGGCAAACTCGCAGCCGATGACGCCGCCGCCGAGCACCAGCATGGTTTTCGGGATTTCTTTAACCGACAGCAGCTCGGTGGAGGTCAGCACTTTTTCGTCGCGCGGAATAAATCCCGGCACCAGCGATTCGGAACCGGTGGCGATGATAAAGTTCTTCGCGGAAATCCTGGTTCCGGTGTCCTTGCCGCCGTTGACGACAATCGTTTTGCGGTCGAGGAATGAAGCGGTGCCGTTAAAAGTCGTTACGCCGGCCGCCTTCAGCAAGGAGCCGATGCCGCCGCGCAGGGTTTCAATCACGCTGTTCTTGCGGGAAAGCATTTTCGCCCAGTCGGGCGCGATTTTACCGGAAATATTGATGCCGAAATCCGCCGCGTGGCGCGCCTTGTGCAGAACTTCCGCTCCGGCGATCAGCGTTTTAGTGGGAATGCATCCGGTATTCAGACAGGTACCGCCGAGATATTCTTTTTCAATCAGGGCGACGTTCAGGCCAAGTTGTCCGGCACGAATCGCGGCGACGTATCCGCCGGGACCGGCTCCAATCACACACAGGTCAAAATTTTTCGTTTCCATAAAACCTCTTGTTCTTTTTAGAGAATTGACAAAAACCACGCCTGAGAGATTATTCTCCCAAGCCTTATTCAAATAGAAAAATTTCGAACCCGCCTTTAATCTAGCCCGATTATTTATTTTTTCAACATAACATTCTGGACAATCTGGACACGCTCATGCAGAACCGTTTTAAACCCATTCTCGCACAGAGACGCAAAGACTCAAAGAAATCCTTTTTACTCATTTTGGACCCCATCCCGAGCTTTTGGACAGTCGTTGAGCGTAACGTTCTTAGATTTTCAAACAACATTCTGGACATTCTGGACAGTCCTGAGCAGAACTGTTTCCCTTGTTTTACTATTCACCAGTCACCTGTCACCAGTCACATTCTTTCCATTTTGGACACACACTCCGAGTCGTTAGAGACTCGTTGAGCAGAACCATTTTAAACCAATTCTCGCACAAAGGCGCAAAGACTCAAAGAAATCTTTTCTTTGTTTTGGACAGGGTCTCCCTTTCCCGCATTCGCGGGAGACTCGGACTTGTCGGACAGGTCGGACCTGTCCGACATTCTGGACACGGTCTCAACTCATTTTGGACACCCGCTCCCCACATTTTGGACAGGGTCTCCTTTTCCCGCATTCGCGGGAGACACCGGCTCCACTCAACGTTTTTCATAATCTGGGAGTCCTGAGAAGACTGGGAATTCTGGGGGATGGCCGTCCTCGACGGACGGCTCCTGCAAAACCATTTTGGACACACCCTCACAGATTTTGGA
>CAIKZE010000079.1 GCA_903831825.1 uncultured Lentisphaeria bacterium
GGAAGTATGGGAAGTATGGGAAGTATGGGAAGTATGGGAAGTATGGGAAGTATGGGAAGTATGGGAAGTATGGGAAGTATGGGAAGTATGGGAAGTATGGGAAGTATGGGAAGTATGGGAAGTATGGGAAGTATGGAAAGTATGGACGGGCGGTTGCCTGGTTTATTGCTGATGCAGCGACAAAAAAACATGAACCCCATTTGTGCCGTTGCTTATTTATAGAGTTTGTTTTGTTGACGGGCTTGCTGGTACCACTCGGCGGCTTTTGCTTTATCTTGCACTACGCCCTTGCCGTTTTCATACATCCAGCCGAGCTTGAATTTGGAAGCCCGGTATCCGGCGGCGGCGGCTTGCTGGAAATACTCAAAGGCCTTGTCATTGTCTTGCGTCACGCCTTCGCCATATAGATACATGACCCCTGTTTTGTGTTGAGCGTCAGTATGTCCGGCGGCGGCAGCTTTCTGATACCATTCGGCCGCTTTCGCATAATCAGGTTTTGTTGTGCCGTTGTTGCCCGAATAATATTTATACCCCAATTCGAATTGGGCATCGGATTCTCCGGCGGCGGCGGCTTTCCGGCACCACTCAGCAGCTTTGAGTTCATCTTTTTCCACGCCGGTGCCTGATGCATACATAATGCTTAATTCATATTGTGCTGTTGAAGTTCCCTTTTCCGCGTTTTTCCGGCATTGTTCAAAAGCTTCGGCGTCAACTTTCTGCTGTCCGTATATTGACACTTCAATGGCCTCAGTCTCCAGTCCGGAAATTAATATGATTCCTGTCACGGCGGCCCCTACAATATAAACTATTACTACGGTCAAAAGGATTTTTTCCGCTCTAAAAAACTCTTTAAAGCAAGCGGCAGACAGCTTCATGGTTTCTCCCCCATCAACAATAATATTAGTTATCCTGAATACGCAAACGATCGATAAAATAATGCCTGCTAATTAATTATCAAGCTTTTATTTTATGATTTCATATGAATTAGTAATCTGAAGGAAGCAAAGATCGAGAATTAAGCTCCACCGGCCAGGCAGCTATCAGGGGAACAGTCTTTTTACTACATCCACAGGGGTGACGATGCCAATGGGGATGTCGCTGTCATTCCTGACTACCACCAACTGACATTGAGCGGATTGGGTGCGGGTGAGAACTTCGTTGAGTTCGCTGTGCGGACGGATTACGCATGGCGTCCGGGAACAGGAGGTCACCGGGGTTTCAGGCCATTTTGCTTCATCCAGTTTAAAGACGGCATCATAGATGCTGAAAAGACTGGCGTACTGCTGATTGACGCCGGATAGATTTTTGTCTTTGATGAGCAGGCGCGACAGTTTGTACTGGCGGCAGAGTTCCACGGCTTCGCTGACCGTGGCTTCGGCGGGAACCGTCTTCACCTTATTTATCGGAATCATGATGTTGCCGACGCGCAGGTTATAGAAGTCCAGGGAGCGGTCAATGATTTCGGCAGCCTCGTTTTCAATTACTCCGGCGCTTTCGCTGTCCCGCAGCAGGATGCGGAAGTCTTCCCGGAGCAGGAGTTTGGCGTTGTCCGCGCGTTTCGCCTGGCTGGAGAAGGTATTGATAACCCATGCGGTGAATTTAGCCAGCAATACCGCCGGGACATACAGGATCAGGTAAAAAGCGTAGAACAATCTGGCGAAACGGACGCAGCGTTCCTCCGGGGCCTGCCGGAACCAGTCTTTCGGGACGATTTCGCAGATCAGCAGGATAACCGACAGGACGGAGGCGGTGATGAACATCGTTGCCCAGTTGTCCAGGAATCCCCATTCCAGCGCAATTGCCTTGGACAGGTCGGCGGCGATGCTGAGCGCGATGTTGACGCCGATCAGGATGGTTGCCAGCATCAGGTGCGGCCGCCCCAGGAAAAATTCGATGATGGCGGCGCGGCGCAGTCCTTTCCTGACAAATGAGCGGATGCGCGGTTTCTGGGAGGAGATCAGGCCGATTTCGCAGCCGCAGAGAAAGGAGTGCATCAGCACTGCCAGAATCAGTCCGGAGAGAAGATAAATCATGGCTTATCCTCCTTTTGCAGCAATTCAACGCGCATGCGGCTGACGCAGTGGTGTTCGACATTTTCGGCATGCATTTTTACGCCGAACACGGTTATTTCATCGCCGGGAACCGGGATTCTTCCGATAACTTCGCAGAACAGGCCGTTCAGCGTATTGGACTCGAATTCATCCGGAATTTCGACCTTTAATTTCTCTTCGAAGGTGTAGAGCGGCATCATGCCGTCAATGATCCAGGCATGCCCATGCAGTTGCTGTATGTCAAAGTCCGGGGCCTGATACGGGCCGCTGACATTGCCGACCATGACGCTGTAGATGTCTTTGGAAGTAATCATGCCGGCAACCCGGCCATATTCGTCCACGACCAGCGCGGCGGGAATCTTCCTGCGGCGCATGGAGGTCAAGGCCAGCGTCAGCGAAGTGTTGTCGGGAATGGAAATGGCGGAAAAAACGCCGCTGCTGTGCGCCCATTGGCGGCGTTCCTCCTCCGGCAGCAGAAAGAAGCCCCTGACGGACAAAAAATGTTCGGTGTCGTCAATATCATGCTTTACAATCGGCAGGAATTCGCGCTTTTCGCGGCGGATGATCTTGACTACTTCTTCCGGAGGCAACTCACGGGAGATGGTGGGGGTTTCGATTCTGCCGGTCATTACTTCGGCCACCAGTTTTTCGCGCAGTTCCAGCGCGGTATTCAGCAACTGCATTTCCGCCGGGGAAAAAGCCCCGGAAGTACCGGCCATTTCCAGGTAGGATGAATATTCCTCCGCCGCGAGCGGAGTTATTTTTTTTCTGCCGATCAGGTCGAGGATAAAGGAAGAGACTTTTTCCACTGCAAACACTACCGGCATGAGCAGGCGTTTGATCAAGAGGATGGGCAGCGCGACTTTGTCCGCGACTTTCTCCGCATTGATCAAGGCGAAGGTTTTCGGGGTGACCTCGCCTAAAATCAGGAGTATGACCACGGTGATGAAGATTGAAATCACCCGCGCAATCCACGGTTCGAGCATGGCGGTTGCCATGATATGTTCGTCGACGATGGCGATGCCGGTGTTGACAAACATGTTGCCCAGCACCACCGCAATCAGCGTGGTATGGTAGGAATCGAGGAGTTCAACAATCGCTTTGCGGGTGCTTGACCTGTCTTTCCTGTAGTTCAGCAGCCTGGCCCGGCTGAGCGAAAACAGCGCCGTTTCCGAGCAGGAAAACAAAGCCGAAAACAAAATCAGCGTTATCAGGATAAGAATGTTGATACAAAGTGCGGGGTCCGGCATCTCCGCAAACTCCTCTATTCAGCGCTGCACTTAATGTTTCGTTCACTCAGGTAAAGCAGCTTGCCGCGGCGTTTTTTCATGGTTGTTGTTCCGTTGTCGCGGACGGCTGCGCAGTCGTTCCGCTGCTGCCTGATTTGCCGGGGAGCTTGCCTTTGGCATCATCATCGGCGGCATCGTCGGACGGCACATAATCAGGCGCGGTTTTGTCCGGTATAAACAGGAAAACGGCGGTGTGTTCATAGAACGGCGTCTGTATTTGCTTGAAATGGGGAGATTTGATAATTTGGAGGAAAAGCGGCGAATCTTCTTTTTCAACAACGGCAATATCGACATTCTGAGCTTGCAAAACTTCCAGCGCCGGTAATTCCTGACCTTTTTTGCCAGTTGATTTTGCCCATTCCGCTTCCGCCCAGAACGCATATTGCGGTTTGTCGGACAGAATGACGATTTTTCTGGCAATGTCAGTTTTGCCGGTTTCCTGAAGCAGGCCGGATTGTTTTTCCATTATCCATTTGCCGACTTTTGCCCGGTCATTGGGCTTGAGGCTGAAAACATTATTGGCGCCGACGCAAGTTTGAGCAATCACCAGGACGGCAACCGCGCTTAAAGCGGCCGCCCGCATGCCTTTTGAACAAATGAAATCATAGACCGCCAGGCAGGCCATTACCGTAAACGGCATCAGCAGCAGGGTATTGATGTCAAAGAATCGTTCACTCATTAAGATCACAAAGAATATTCCCGCATTGCAAATGACAAAGCTGAAAGCAACCCAGTGTTCCAGCGTAATTTGGTTCCGCTTCCTTAAAAGCAGAATGCCGGAGATCGCCAGCGCCAGATAGAGTTCGTAACTGCCGCTGCAGAAACATTCCAGCAGCACGATCAGCCTTTGAACAACTATGTGATGCGTCCTGGCTCCCGGTTCCGGCAGGGCAACGGCGTCGTCACTTTGAATTACCGGCAGGTTAAAATCCAGCAATCCGGAGATAACGTCCGATTGTCTTGAGTCAATTGCCGGAATCCCGGTAAGACTGTAAACTTGATACATTCGCGGCGAAGTGATAATTAATAAAATAACCGTGACAATCGCCACTTTCTTTAACAGCGCAAGCACGCTGCTTATAAACGGCGCAGTCCCCCGGGTGCGGAAATGCATTACAATAAACCATGCCAGAAACAGCGGCAGATAAATTATACCCTCAGCCCTGATCAGAACCAGGCCGCTCAGGCATAATGCCAGGGACAGCAGTTTCATGGCGCTGTTTTTCCGGAAATAACTCAACAGCAGCCAGACCGCGGTGATGAGGAAAAAATTTCTTCCGGCATCCGGCAGTCCGGTGCAACTGAAACGGATGATTTTCGGAGCTGCAACATAAAGCAGGCAGCCGAATGCCGCATGTTCCGGCTTGAGATATAATTTGAGGAAATGATACAACGGAAAAATCGCCAGAATATAAAACAGGCTTGATACGATAATCAATGCCGTAAGCGTATTGATTCCAATCATACAGAGAGAACCCGCAAGTGAAGGGAGGAGGGGAGGCACATTTTCCGGAAATGCTTTTTCCCAGTCTCCGGCGCCGAACGCTCCGGCCATCGGCCCGTAAGATCCGGCAATATCATTGAACACGTCCACGCAGAAGAAGACATGAGCGAGCGAAATAAGCAGCGCCAGGCCCACGGAAACGGTCAATATCTTATTTTGAATCAAGTATTTTTTTATGTCCATCTTTAGGCTCTCCATAATGTTGAAAATAAAACACAGTATAATCTACCCTTAAAATTGTCTATTGCAATCTGAATCGCCGCGCAGGTTTTTCAAAAATTGCATTTGAATTTTCCTTTAATTCATCTAGACTTATAAACGCTGATATTTTTATAATTTAAAAACGGGCGCAAAATGGAATTTATAATAAAAGATATTGAAGGCAATGAACATGGCCCTGCCGACCTGGATACCCTGAAAAAATGGATCGATGAGGACCGGGTCACCGGCGATACTCCGATAAGGAACTCGCTGCTGGGGAAATGGAAGACTGTTGCCGATCTGGATTTTGTGCAGGAAAATCTGAGCCAGCAGGCCAAACGTCTTGAAGAAACAACCGGTCAGGTGGAACAAACCCTTGGTTCGGTAAGTGCGATAAAATCGATTTTCAAGAAAGCAAAGCAGGAAAAAACTTCTTTTACCTACCAGCATGCGCCGGAAGGGGCAAATACTTCATCGCGCATTTGGGCTTTTGTTTTTGACTTCGTATTTTTGACCATCGTCCTGTTTCTGCCGTTTTTTGCCATTGCCAGTTATTATGCCTATTCGTATGCCGGCGCGCATACTGACAACTCTGTCGCGGTCTTACCCCAGCAGTATGTTATAGCTCCCCCCGAAGAAAAAGAAGCGCCGGTTGCGGAGGCCGTTCCTGAAGCTAAGAACGTTTCAGCGCCGCCGGCCGCGGCTCCGCGCAAGGTTAAAACCGTGGTAGTGACTCCGACCGCTGATAAAAAACAGATTGCCGAGGTTGTGGAAAATGCTCCGGCTCCGGCAGCAGAAAAACCGGCTCCGGCGGAGATCGCGGCCCCGGTGAAAAAGAAACCGGTTCTGGATAACCTGAAAGCGGAGATTCCGCCATGCACCAAGGCCTGTGAATCCGCCGGTTACATTCAGGGCGCGCGTTGGGTTGACATTAAAGGCGGTAAAACCTATATTTGTCTGGACGGGACGGAAAACGAGGCTCACTGGATTCAAACCGCAACGCTCAAAAACATTTATACCGTTACTGCCGTGATCGCGCTTTGCCTGACGATGATTTATTATGGCGTCACCATCGGATATTTCGCCCAGACTTTCGGCATGTGGTTCTGGGGGATATTTATTACGAAAAACGATATCAGCGAAGTCTATTTATATCGCGCTTTCCTGTTTACCGTTCTAATGCTGCTGCTTGGCATAGTCGCGCCGTTTTTTGTTTATATTTTCGGTCGCGCGCCGCATGACTTGCTTTCCGGAGTAAGGGTTATCAATGTGGTCGGCAAAACCCAGATTTAAGCGTAAACTCGGCCTTGAACCGTCGCCGTTATTTCATCTTTGAGGAAAGGCATGGAATATACCTTGAAAATTATTGGCGGAAAAGCCGTTTACATCGTTGAAGAACATCATCAAGCGCTGATTCCGTGGAGCATTGAGCGGCGGAAAATGGCGTCGCCGCCGGTATTGATAACCTTTGACTATCACACCGACACCCGTCCGGCATTTCTGCATTACGCGTTTTCGGCTGCCGGGCAGGATGAGCGGAAAGCCGCGATATTGCGCCGAGAAATGAGTTCCGCCGCCGCTTATGACAATGACGCCCGGCTTGCCGCCGCGGTAAAGCAGTTAAGCAACGATGAGCATATTGATTACGCCATCCGTGCCGGAATCATAAAAAACGCGTTTGTTTTTTCGTTTGAAGGCAATGCCACCTGGTCGGTCCAGGAAAGAAAATATTGGGAGGATGATAGCCCGCAAGGCGTCATGAGACGCACGAAGGCTCCGCCGCCGCTGCCGTCATATACTTACGAAGAACCTGAAAACATGATTTTCATTATCAATGCCGGCGGTTCCGGGATTAAAAGCGCGAACCGGGTCCTTGAGTCTGATTTTCTGCGGGATAAGTTTGAGTCGGCGGCTCCAATGGCGGCGTGCGCGGGGATTGATGACTTGCCGGAATATCCGTTTATTCTGGATATTGACCTGGACTATTTCACGACGAAAAAATCAATCAATCCGGATGATGCTTCATTTTTCTCCATGCTGGTAAAAAAATCGCAATTCATCACCATCGCGCGGGAACCGGATTTTGTGATGCGGCACCGAATGGAAAATGACCTGGATTCCGATTATCTGCTGAATGAATTGCTGCGGCATATCGAGAGGGCTATGAATTGAGGTATTTGTCAATGTTGTGCGCCATGATCACGCCATAATTGGCGGCGCCGAGCCAGCCGGACATGATGATGCCGACCGAACCCGCATGGAACGCTCCGCCGATTTCTTCCGACAGCTTCATGCTGACTTCAAGGCCTTCAAACTTGGTGCCGAATGATGAGCCGCCGCCATGCAGCGTGTAGCGCTGGAAAGTGCTCGGCGTTGCCGCTTCGGTATAATCAATTTTCTCCCTGATGCCCGGGATATATTTATCCAGGGAATCGAGCGTGGTTTCAATCAGTTTCTGCTTTTCCCGCAGATATTCCTCTTCCGGCAGGCTGGCCCAGTCTTCGAACCGCGCATTCATGGAGGCCACTACGGTATAATCGTTGCTGCCGGGCCGGATTTCGGGATAATATACCGAATAAGTGCGGCTGGTGACATCTTTGCTGATCAGCTTTTCCGGCGAGAAATCCGGGCAGGTGGAGGTAAAAAGCAGATCGCCGATAAAATCAATTTTCTCACCCGGCTTCAAACCGATGTAAACCTGGCAACTGCTGGTGTTCAATCTGACTTTGCGGACTTTGTCCAGATAATTCTGAGAGAAGTTCCGGTCACCGATATATTCATGAATGGTATTTAATATATTGCCGTTGGACAGCACGGCGCGGCATTTGATTGCCCTGCCGTTAATCACGGCGCCGCAGACTTTGCCGTCTTTCAGATTGATCTTTTCCAGCTTGGCGCGGTTGATGAGGTGAGCGCCGTTTTTTTCCAGTTCATCCGCCATCATTTGCAGCATCAGGTCGGTGCCGCCGGTAAAAGTGTAAACGCCCTGGCTCATAAAGTTGCTGAAAACGATTCCGTAAGTGATGGCCGGTTCGTCCAGCGTGGAGCCGTTGGCGTAAGTTATCGGTTCCATCAGCAGCCGCACGACGTCGTTTCTGCCGGGAAAGTATTTTTCAAACAGTTCGCGGTTGGTCATATTATTTTCGTCATAGAAATTCATTCCGGCAAGTTCCTGGTAGAACGCCTGCACGATTTCGAGTTTCAAACCGAAGACGGTGACCAGTTTCCGGGTGAAGTCTGATTCGGTGAAATCGGTTTCCAGGCTGAATTGCGGGTTGTCGAAACGAATGCTTTTTACCGGCGCGATATGCTCCGCCATTTCTTTGGACCAGTATTTCCTGAGCGTTTTTTTCATGCCGACGGGAAAACCGTGCAGCGCCACATCAAAGATATGCTGCTTGCGACGGAAGTAAGTGGCCAGGCCGCCGAGTTGGAAATGTTGTTCCGTCAGCAGAACTTTATAGCCGTTCCGCGCCAGAACATTTGCTCCGGTCAGGCCGCCAAGGCCGCCTCCGGCGACGATAATATCATAGCTGTCCGCGATTTCATCGATGCGTTTTATAGCCACACTTCCCTCACAAAACCATTAAAATAATATAAATATCCTCCTAATATAGCATATTTTCCGTAAATCTCTATACTGGATTTCTTCACATTTTAACTTTTGCGGTTATATTATTCAAAATGTATTTAGTTATAAGGCATTGAGAAAAGCGCAGACAGGAATGCTGATGAAACTTTTTGACACACATTTTCATTTTTACGGCGAGGTTTCGCCGGAGGAATATTTTAACAGCGTGAAAACGCCGGAACTGGCCTGGCTGCTGGCTGCCGGCGCAAGCTTTGACGAATCAAAGAAAGCGCAGTTGTTTGCGGAACATATTGAATGTGCCTGGTTTGCCGCCGGGGTGCATCCGCACAGCGCATCCGAATATGCCGGCGATATCGCCATGTTCGAAGAATTCAAAGGTCAGCCGAAACTGGCGGCGGTTGGAGAACTTGGCCTTGATTTTTATTATGAAAATTCGGAAAAGAAAATTCAATATACTGTTTTTGAAAAGTTTCTCGCGCTTGCGCTGGACTGGAAATTGCCGGCGATAGTCCATTGCCGGGACAAAGATGACAAGTTTGATGCTTATGCTGAATGTTATACCCTGCTCAAAGACTTTTCGCGTTCCGGCGGACGGTTTGCAGTCCATTGTTTTGCCGGGACTCCCGCCTGGGCGGAAAAGTTTCTGGAACTGGGGGCTTTTATCGGCATTACCGGAATCGTGACATTTCCCAAAGCCGTTAATATTCATGAAAATATTCGCATAATCCCGGATGAACGGCTGCTTATCGAAACCGATTCTCCATATCTGGCGCCGGTGCCTTACAGGGGTAAAACCAATAATCCCGGATACTTGATCAAGGTGGCCGAGAAGATTGCTTCGCTTCGGGAATGTCCGGTCGAAGACATTGCCGATATCACAACCGCTAATGCTTTTAATTTTTTTAACATAAATAAGGAGACGACGGAAAAATGAAATTCTCAATAGCAAAAGTATCGGAATGTATTTCTTCCTGTCCGGAAAATGCAATTGTTCTGCTTTTCAAAAAAAGGCGCATTTATCTGCGTTCGACTGAGCCGGTAAAATTTCTTTCAGGGCTTGAAGTGAGCGGACTGCCCGGCCTTGAATATATGAGCATGGGCACCTTGGACGACCGGCCATGTTTCGGTGCGCTGATCAATGATGATTTGAAAGTTCCTGAGAATTTTTGTGAGATGGAATTTCGCGATGCCATAAAATTATTCGATCCGGGTTGTTTTGCGGCTGCATCCAGGGCTGCTCAATTGCTGGCCTGGAAAAACAGCCACAAATTCTGTAATAACTGCGGCACCGCGACCAAGCAGAGCCCGGTGGAAACCGCTCTGGTCTGCATTAAATGCGGTGCGGCCCATTATCCGAAAATATGCCCTGCCGTCATTGTTTCCATCCTGCATGAAGACAAGATATTGCTGGCTCACAACAGAAATTTCCGTCCCGGCCTTTTCAGTACCATTGCCGGCTTTGTGGAGGCCGGAGAGTCGCTGGAGGACTGCGTTCGCAGGGAAGTGCTTGAAGAAGTCGGAATCAATGTTCGCGATATCAGGTATTTTGACAGTCAGTCATGGCCTTTCCCGAACTCGCTGATGCTGGGCTTTACGGCCGAATATGAATCAGGCGAAATCAGTCCGGACGGCAGTGAGATTACTGAGGCGGACTGGTTTACCGCCGATACCCTTCCGGAAATCCCGGCGTCAGGCAGCATTTCCCGTTCGTTGATTGATGATTTTGTCAACAGAAACAAAAGTAAATCCGAAAAAAACAAGGCGAAGTCAAAAAACGCATAATGCATCAGTTATTATCGGGTTCAGCGGCTAATTTTTTTGTTTTTTGAAGCAATCACTGCTATAATATAGATTATACAAAACGGAGCGGGAAAATGCATTATGTAATTGCTTTATTCGTGATAGTCGGTTTAACCGGGGTAGTGGCGCTTTTAATGGATGGAGACCACAACCTGTTCGGTTTTGGTGAAATCTCAAAGATTGTTAAAGAATTCAAACAGGAAGAAGGCGCTTTTGCGGAGTTCTGTAAAGAACAGAAAGAACGGGATGACGCGAAGGCAGTCGCGCCTGCTCAAGTTCAGCAGGTGAATGTTCAAAACAATACGGCTAAACCAGTGACAACTGCCGCTCCGGCTCCTGCTGTTTCGTCCAATAGTCTTTTCGGGAACACGGCATCGGGCGTATCCTTTAATCCGCGTCCTTTCGGGAATAACGACTTTCAGCATCTTGGGGACTATAAGCCTTCGGCTCCGGTCCGCCAGGCTCCAGCCGGACCGGTGGCGCAGTCTTCTGCTTCCAGCAGCAATGTCAGTCAGGCCCAGCAAATGAAATCGTCATCCAACCCGATTATCAGGACTTGGGCCGGATACGTTTCCATGATCGAAGACGCGGCAAAATAACAGTTAGGAGCCGGCAATTACTGTGAATTGGTATTCACACAAATAACCGGATTCCACAAATTTTTCGATGAAAATTCTACAAAAGATTGCGGATTTAACCATTTTTACCATTGAAAAACTCGCAGGCAGTTTTAAATTAGCGTCAATATTTTTTGTAATAAATTATTGACCGGAAGGGGAATTATTATGGTTGCCGCAAAGACGGTTCCGCAAGTAACTTTATCCAGTACCAAGAAAGAACTGATGGAAGCTTATCTCGCCGCGAAAGAGGCTTCGGAAAAGCGTTTGCAGGAAGAGCTTAAACCGGAAAAAGTCCGGGAGGAACACCGGAAAATCGAAACGATCAAAACTGCTGACACAATTGCCGCCGAAGACGTGCTGTCGCACATTAATTCTTTGAAGTCCGCGATTGCCAAAGAATTGGGAGGACTTGCCGAAAAACTTGATGTCGAAGCGAACAAATACCGCAAACTCCAGGAGGCTGTCGGCATCAAAGAAGATGAGCTGAAGCGGATATATGAAATTGATGCGGCCGCCTCGGCGTTGGCCGCGCTGGTTGAGGCTCATCGTCGGAAAAAGCTTGAGTATGAAACGGAAGAATCCGAGATGGTCGCTTCGTTCGAACGTCAGAAACAGGAATTCCAGGCTGTCGCCAAAGAGGAGAAAGAAGCTTTTGAGAAAGCCGGCAAACGAGCGAGGGAAGAATTTGAGTACAACTGGAAACGGGAGCAGGAACAGAAGCGCAACGCGCTGAAAGACGAACTGGCGGCGCTGGAAAAACAGATCGCCCAAAAAGAGACTGCATTCGAACAAACCGTAACGGAGCGCGAGGCGGCGTTGACGCAACGCGACGCCGAACTTTCTGAACGCGAAAAGATACTCTCCGACCTGCAAAGCAAAGTTGACGCGTTTCCGGAAACGCTGGAAAATGCCGTGGCGAAAGCCGTCAAGGAAACTGCGTCCAAATTGCAATCCGAATTTGCCATGAAAGAAGCATTGCTCAATAAGGGTTTCGAAGGCGACCGCAACGTTTACGAAGTGCGCATTAAGGCGCTGGAGAGCACAGTGGCTTCCCAGTCGCGGCAGATTGAAGATATTTCCAGCCGTCAGGATAAGGCCTATGAAAAAGTGCAGGATATCGCCGCCCGCGCAGTGGCCGGAGTCGCCAACCGTTTTGCCGCGCCGATGTCGTCCGGAAACGCTCCGGAATAGAAACAACCATAAATTTTAACATTAAGCGACTATGAAAACCATTGCAAAAAAAGCGCCGGTTGCCGCCGGGAAACCGAAAAGAGCGCCGGTTGCCGCCGGGAAACCGAAAAAGGCCCATACAAGCTGGAAGACGACTGACGACTACGAGATCGAATTGCGCCGCCGCCGCATGAAGGAAGAACCGATGCGCGTGACGCCGGTTGCCGCCGGGAAGAATCTCTTCAAGGACTATCTGGTATCGCGTCTGGATGGCGATCATGCCGTCGAATATCTTGTGGAGTTGCGGTCGCTTGCGGAGCAAATTAACACCTGTGCCTGCCCGGATTTCCGCAAGAACTTTCTCGGAACTTGTAAGCACATTGAAAAGGTCAAAGCGCAGTTTCCCGGAGCAAAGACGGTCACTTCTCCGCATGTTGAGATTTTCATGGATCGCAGTCCGTGGCAACCATTGGCGCGGATACCGGAAAAAAGCGCTGCCGCCGAATTTATGCATCGCTACCTGGCGGTAAACGGTGAATTCAAAGCGCCGGAAGCCGATACTTTACAGGTGTTGCTGCGCGACTTGGAACAGGCGGACGATGCGGTTCGTGCTGGAATCAGGATATCCGCCGAAGTGCGCA
Source organism: uncultured Lentisphaeria bacterium (assembly GCA_903831825.1). Classification (GTDB taxonomy): domain Bacteria; phylum Verrucomicrobiota; class Lentisphaeria; order Victivallales; family Victivallaceae; genus CAIPAT01. Next base: position 12,869 of record CAIKZE010000079.1, read on the forward strand.
AGTACATATGCCGCCAGTTGGAAAAGAAGCAGGCGGCCCAGTGGCGTGAGGAGTATCGCCGCCAGTTCAATGAAAGCAACGGACAGGCGTCGTTTCTGCGTCATGCCCTCTACGACTATCAGATCGAGGGGATGTTGCATCTGGCTTTTAACGGACGGGCATTGCTGGCTGATGAAATGGGATTAGGCAAGACGGTACAGGCCATTGCCGCAGCCGCTTTGCTGAAAGAATGTTTTGCGGTTAAACGGGTGCTGGTGGTCACTCCGGCCTCGCTGAAAAGCGAATGGGAAGAGCAGATACGCAAATTTACCGCATTGCCGATGGAGACAGTTTACGGCGTCCGGAAGCAGCGGCTTGAAAAGTACCGCAACAGCCAGGCGTTTTTCCTGTTGGTCAACTACGAGCAGGTGATGATAGATTATGAAGACATTAATCGCGACTTCCAGCCGGAACTGGTAATCCTTGACGAAGCGCAGCGAATCAAGAACTGGAAGACCAAGACTGCCGACCGGCTGAAGCGGTTGCAATTGCGTTTTGCTTTCGTTCTTACCGGCACCCCGATTGAGAATAAGATAGACGAACTGTATTCGCTGGTGGAATTCGTCGAGCCTTCGCTGTTCGGCAGCCTGTTCCGTTTCAATCGCCGGTTCTACGATTTCGATGATGACGGCAAGGTCGCAGGTTTGAAAAATCTCCGCGAATTGCACGAACTGGTCAAACCGGTAATGCTGCGTCGCCGCAAGGATGAAATCAGCGAACAACTGCCGGAGCGCATTGACAATAATTATTTCGTGCCGATGACGATGGAACAGGGCAAACGCTACGCCGATTATGAAGGTATCGTGGTGCGGTTGGCGGCAATGGCGCAACGGCGACCGCTCACGCCGGAAGAATTTGACCGCCTCCAACTGGCGCTTTCCTGCATGCGGATGCTCTGTGACAGCGTCTATATTCTTGACCAGAAAATTACCGAGTCGCCAAAAGTTGATGAACTCATGCGCATTCTCGAAGATATCTGGGAGGATGACGCTGAACGTAAAATAATCGTCTTTTCCGAATGGGTGCGGATGCTCGACCTGATTGAGGCGGAATTGGAAAAACGCGGCATTGCTTTTGCGCTCCATACCGGCAAAGTCAACCAGATTAAGCGGCGCAAAGAGATCAACCGGTTTAAAGATGATCCGGAATGCCGTCTGTTCCTTTCCTCCGACTCCGGCAGCGTGGGATTGAACCTTCAGGTCGCAAGCGTGGTCGTCAATCTTGATCTGCCGTGGAATCCGGCTAAACTCGAACAGCGCATTGCTCGCGCCTGGCGCAAACATCAAAAAAATACTGTCAATGTTATCAATCTGGTCTCGGAAAACACTATTGAACACCGGATGCTGGCAACGCTTGACTTCAAAAGGGGCTTGTCTGACGCCGTCCTCGATGCCCGCGGTGATTTCGCCGAATTCGAAAAACCAGGCGCTAAAAACGCATTCCTGGAACGCCTCGGCTCAATTATGGCGGCGAAGGCAATGGCGCAACCTGACGAAGCGCCGGTTACGGAACCGGTCGCCGTGCCGCCCATCGAACAATTGGCGCAGGAAGTACGCCTTGATCCTGCCGGTCTTAATCTCTGTAATGTAGGATACGACAAAGAAACCGGCAGCGTGAAATCCGTCTTTGCCGTCGGATCCGTCAAGGCGGCGGATAAACTAAGGCAGCAGGTGGAAAAGACACATGGACAGAGTTTGACTCAGGAACAGATGCTGGTGATTTCGACGGAGAATTATGCTTTGCTGCGGCAGTTGGAAAAAATGGGCATCATCACGATCAATACCAAAGACATGGCCAAAGTATTTGAGTCTGAAAACTCCGCTCAGCCGTGTCCGTCCGACCGTGAACGGCGACTGGCTTTGAGCAGGCCGGCGCTGGCCGCCGCCGAACGGCAACTGAAAATGGCATCGGTGCTGCATGCCGGCGGTTTTGCGGCGGAAGCCGCCGCTCCTGCCCGGCAGGCAGTGCTGACTGCCGCCGGAGCGCTCTACATTCACAGCGCAGCGGAAATCCCGGAAAAAGTTCCCGCGCAATTCTCGGTTGGAATGTTTAAAACTGTCAGTAACGCAGCCGGAATTGAACGCAAGCATCTGTTGTTATTGCAGCTTTGCCTGTATGATGAAATTCAGGAGCCGGGCATCGCTGTGTCCGATGACGCCGCGGGATTTGTCTCTGCTGTGACCGATGACGCCGCGGGTTTTGTCTCCGCTGTCGCCGAATTTGTCAATCGTCAGGCTATTGCTTAGGAACTGGAACAGAATAAACTTGTCAAGTTTATTTTGAGACAGTTCCCTATTCCAGCCTCTTTATCCACAGGTCGATATTGGCGCGGACGGTTTTGAAGCCGGTGCCGCCGGGGACTTCCCGCTTTGCCACGCTGCTTTCCGGGGAAAATAAATCCAGGAACTCAGGCGTGGCTTCCGGGATGGAGATGCGCATTTCCTCAAGCGAAACTTCATTCAGCGCTTTGCCGTTTTCCCTGCTCCATTTGACGAATGAACCGATCCGGTGATGGGCGTTTCTGAACGGCACGCCGAGTTCGACGAGCTTTTCAGCCAGATCGGTTGCCATCAATGCCGGGTCGGAAGCCGCTTTCAGCATGTTTTCCGTTTTCAGCGACATGGTGGCGATCATCGGCGGATATACGCGGAGTATCTTCTTCACGGTGTCAATGGCGTCAAAAATCTGCTCCTTATCTTCCTGAAGGTCGCGGTTGTAGGTCAACGGCAGTCCTTTGCACAGCGTCAGCAGCGCCATCAGCGAGCCGTAAACTCTTGCGGTTTTGCCGCGTGAAAGCTCGGCAATATCGGGATTCTTCTTCTGCGGCATCAGGCTGGAGCCGGTGCAGAACGCATCCGCCAGTTCAATAAAATTATATTCCTGCGAACACCACAGGATGATATCTTCGGACAGTCTGGAGATGTGCATTGCAAAGATGGACAGGGCGCTCAACAGCTCAATCGCGAAATCCCGGTCGGCAACGGCATCCATGCTGTTGGCGGTAATCGCGTCAAATCCGAGTTTTTCCCGGACGAATTCACGGTTGATCGGCAGGGTGGTGCCGGCCAGTGCGCCGGAGCCCAAAGGCATGACGTTGATGCGTTTGCGGCAGTCGCCCAGCCGCTCGATGTCGCGTTGCAGCATTTCCACATAAGCCAGCATGTGATGGGCGAACAATACCGGCTGGGCGTGCTGGAGATGGGTGAAGCCCGGCATGATGACTTTATCGTTGGCGTCGGCCTGTCCGGTCAGCGCCCGCTGCATGTCCTTAATCATGGCGGCAATTTGGGTAATCTCCTCCCTGAGATAAAGCCGGATGTCCAGCGCCACCTGGTCATTTCTGCTCCTGGCGGTATGGACGCGGGCGCCTTCATTGCCCAGCTTTTCGATCAGCGCGTTTTCGATGTGCATGTGAATATCTTCAAGTTCGGAGGTGAACGTGAAATCGCCGCCGTCAATCTTTTTTTCGATTTCGCTGAGTTCCCGGTCGATTTTTTCGGCTGTTTCAAAAGGAATAATGCCGGAGGCGGCCAGCATCGCGGCATGAGCTTTGCTGCCGATGATATCGAATTTATAAAGTCTCTTATCAAAGGAAACCGATTCAGAGAACGCTGTGAGTTCGCTGTCGGTTGCGGTACTGAAACGCCCACCCCAAAGTGCCATTTTGTTAACCCCTGAATTTTTTATTAATACTATATATAAGATGAAAAAATAGACGCTTATCGTAATTTTACAAAACCTGTTATAATAATTTTCCCGAAACAGATAGTTTAAAGGCCTCGGACACCTTTGAGCAGTTCTAAAGTTCTAAAGTTCTAAAGTTCTAAAGTTCTAAAGTTCTAACGTTCGGTCCCGCTTGCGGGTCCCGCGACTGCGGGATCTAAAGTTCTAAAGTTTTCACACTTCCGCACTCTCGCACTTTAGCTCTCCCGCACTTCCCCATCACCATTCTGGACATTCTGGACAGTCCTTGTGCAGAATGTCCCGGTGTAGCGCCCTCTCTCTGAGAGGGGTGTTCCGATCTTTCCGTCCGATACGGACGGCGCTACAATAAAACCATTTTGGACATCCCGACTCCGAGACTCTGGAGTGTCCTTGAGCGGAATGTTCCGGTGTAGCGCTCTCTCTCTGAGAGGGTATTCCGAACCATGTCGTCCGATACGGACGACGCTACAATAAACCCATTTTGGACACCCACCCCGCATATTCTGGACAGTCCTTGAGCGGAATGTTCCGGTGTAGCACCCTCTCTCTGAGAGGGTATTCCGACCCATGCCGTCCGATACGGACGACGCTACAATAAACCCATTTTGGACACCTGACTCCGACACTTTGGAGTGTCCTTGAGCGGAACCTTTTCACCACGAAAAACACAAAAGGCACGAAAGAAAGAGAATTCAGCGAATTATTGCGTGTAACGCAAAAATCCGCAGACTCCTGTTTTTTTTGTTCTCTTTTCGTGAGTTTCGTGTGGTTCGTGGTTATCCTCCCCATTGTCTTCTTTTCCGAGTCGTTAGATAGTCGTTGAGCATAACCATTCCGTTTTTTAACATCTGTGTTCATCTGTGTCATCTGTGGATCTATAATCCTTTCACCCGTTCCGGGTTTTTAAAATTTAGCACTTCCGCACTTTAGAACTTCCCGTAACTTTTCACCCGTTCCGGGTTTTAAACTCTCGCACTTTAGAACTTTAGAACTTTAGAACTTTAGAACTTTAGAACTTTAGAACTTTAGAACTTTAGAACTTTAGAACTTTAGAACTTTAGAACTTTAGAACTTTAGAACTTTAGAACTTTAGAACTTTAGAACTTTAGAACTTTA
>CAIKZE010000080.1 GCA_903831825.1 uncultured Lentisphaeria bacterium
AAATCTCCAATGCCGGTCAGACGACCGGCGCTCCCAGGCTAATCATTTCGCCGTTCCGGCGACCAATCCCGCAGTCGCGGGAGCGTTGGATCACGCCCGGCGAGCCGCCGGCGGCGAGTAATAGGAAACATGTTTTTGTTTGCAGAGGAAACCCGGACAGTTCCGGTTTCCCCCTTGCATCCCTCCTCCTGAACTTTAAGCGGAATAAGAAAAAGGATTTCTCTGTGTCTTTGTGCCTCTGTGGTTAACTTTTAATTTGCCGGACGGCAAAATTCCTTGAATTTTCGTGTTCAGTTCTGGAATCGCATGTTGAAAATGCGGTATTTTCAGATAACTTTAGCATGATATAAGAATCATCTATGAATCCTTAAGAGGATAAGTGAAAATGCTAAAGAGTTACAATATAAACATTCTCAGCAAAGCGCCTTTACTGTCGCCCGGCGAGATAAAATCCAAGCTGCCGATTTCGCCCGGAGCCGTGGCGAAAGTGATCGAGTCGCGCAAAACCATCTGCGATATTCTCGATCACAAATCAAACAAACACATGATAATAGTGGGGCCGTGTTCGATTCACGATCCGGATTCCGCCATTGAATATGCTGAAAGACTGAAAAAACTCAGCGATCAGGTGGATGACCGCATCCTGCTGATCATGCGCGTTTATTTTGAAAAACCGCGCACCACCGTCGGCTGGAAGGGCCTGATTTACGACCCCGACCTGAACGGCACTTACAACATCGAAAAAGGCATTCTGCTGGCCAGAAAATTAATGCTGAAGATTGTGGACGCCGGGGTGCCGACGGCATCGGAAATGCTTGATCCGTTCCTGCCGCAATATCTGGCTGACGCCGTGTCCTGGGCCGCCATCGGCGCGAGAACCACCGAGTCGCAGACCCACCGGCAGATGGCCAGCGGGCTGTCCATGCCGGTCGGGTTCAAGAACGCCACTGACGGCAGTTGCCAGGCCGCCATCGACGCCATCAGCACCGCCCGCAACAAGCACAGTTTCATCGGGATTAACGAAGACGGTATGATCGGCGTATTCCGGACGAAAGGCAACCCGTACTGTCATATCGTGCTGCGCGGCGGCGACCGCCCCAATTACGGCGCGGAATACATTGCGTTTGTCAAAGTGGCCATGACGAAGGCGGGGCTTACGCCGAGCATTATCGTTGATTGCAGCCATGCCAACTCCAATAAGGATTACAGAAAACAGCGGGTCGCGCTGTTCGATGCGGTAAACCAGGTTGCCGAGGGGGAAAAAGCCATTGTCGGCACGATGCTGGAAAGCAATCTGCTGGAAGGCCGGCAGGATATTGTTCAGGGCACGAAGCCGGCGCCGGGCGTCTCTGTCACCGATTCATGCATCGGCTGGGATGAAACCGAGGAGCTTATCCGTATAGTCTATGATAAACTTTCATCTGTAACAAACTGAATTATCCTTTAGGAATTTATCAAATGGAAAAATCTTATCTGGCGTTTGACCTCGGCGCTTCCAGCGGGCGGGGAATCATCGGAAAAATCAAAGACGGCAAACTCCATCTTACCGAAATCCACCGGTTCGGCAACGGACCGGTCGAAACAGACGGTTCCTTATATTGGGAATTCGACAAGCTGTGCAAAGAAATCAAAACTGGCATCAAAAAAGCGGTTGCCACCGGGGAAAAAATCTCCAGCATCGCCATTGACACCTGGGGCGTTGACTATGTGCTGTTTAAAAACGGCGATCCGGTCAGAATGCCCTACCATTACCGCGATTCCAGAACTGATTCCGCCCTGAAAAAAGTTTTTGAAATCATTCCTCAAAAAGAGATATATGCGCGTACCGGGATACAGTTCATGCAACTGAACACCCTGTACCAGCTTTATGCGCATAAGGCAGCTCATCCGGAAGATTTCAACGGCAGCGTCATGCTGCTGATGCCGGACGCCCTGACTTACATGCTGAACGGCGACATCAGTTGCGAATACAGCGAAGCCTCCACCAGCAATCTGCTCAATCCGGGCAGCCGCGATTGGGATTTCGAACTGATTAAGCGCCTGGGCTTGCCTTGTTCCGTCTTTCCGAAGATCGTTCCGCCCTGCTCAAAATCCCTGCCGCTGAAAAAATCCGTTGAAGACGAAATCGGCTGCGGCCCGATCCCGGTGGTTAAAGTCGGCAGTCACGATACCGCATCGGCGGTGGGCGCGGTGCCGGCTCCGCTCAATAAGAAATGGGCGTATATCAGCGTCGGCACCTGGGCGCTGCTCGGCGCCGAAATAGACGCCCCGATCCTGACGGAAGAAGCGGGCGAAGCCCCGTTTACCAATGAGGGCGGATTGAATAAAAAAATCCGTTTCCTGACCAATATCATGGGGACCTGGCTGTTTCAGGAAACCCGCCGCGTCTGGAATGAACAGGGACGCAAGCTGGGTTTCGCCGATATGAACAAGATGGCGAAAGCCGCCAAAGGGCTGCAATTTTTCATCAATCCGAATGACAATATGTTTTTCACGCCGGGAGACATGCCGGCGAAGGTGGCGGCGTTCTGCCGGGAACACGGGCAGGGAGAGCTGCCTGACGACGGAACTGTTCTCCGCTGCATTTACGATTCGCTGGCGCTTTGTTTCCGGGTCAAGCTGGAAAAACTCCAGGCGCTGCTCGGCGTGAAATATGAATGCCTCAATATCGTCGGCGGCGGCACGCAGGACACCCTGCTGATGCAGCTTACCGCCGACTGCCTCGGGATTCCGGTCATTGCCGGCCCGGTCGAAGCTACCGCCATCGGCAATATCATGGCGCAGGCAATCGCCGACGGAGATATTTATTCGCTGGCGGAAGCCAGGGACATTGTCCGGAAATCTTTCGAAGTCCAGGAATACGTTCCTGAGCAGTCAACAAAAAAAGCATGGGATACGGCAGTAAAGTCTTTTCTCAAGATTTGTAAATAACTAATAAGCAAGAGAAAATAAATGAATTGGTCTGAAGAGACAATTACTGTTTTCGGCGGCAGCGGTTTCCTTGGAAACCGGATCGTCCGGCAACTGGTTGAACTGAATTGCGGCAAGATCAAATGCTTCAACCGGAGCGCGGTTCCCGCGCTGGAAAAACTAGGCGTTGAAATTATCCGCGGCGACATCCGCGAACCCGGAGCCGTGAACGATGCCTGCAAAGGCTCCACCGCCGTAGTCCATACTTCCGCGAAAGCCGGAATATGGGGCTCCTGGAAAGATTATTACAGCATCAATGTCGAAGGCACGATAAATGTGCTCACCGCCTGCAAATACAACGGAATACGCAGTCTCGTTTATACCAGTTCGCCGAGCGTGGCGTATCCGCCGACGCACGACATTGAGAATCTTGACGAAAATGCGCCTTATCCCGATTCCTACATCGCGCATTATCCGGCGACCAAAGCGATTGCCGAGAAAAATGTCCTCGGCTCTTCGTACAAGGAACTGTCGGCGGTGGTTTTAAGGCCGCATCTGCTCTGGGGGCCGGGCGACCCGCATCTGCTGCCCCGGATTGTCCGGCGGGCCGCCGCCGGCAAACTGGTGCGCATCGGCGACGGCCATAATCTCGTGGACCTGACCTATATTGACAACGCGGCATTTGCCCATATCAAAGCGCTGGAATATCTGAAAAAATGCACGCAGCCGCGGCGCAAGGTTTTTTTCATCAGCGATAATTCTCCGGTCAGGATTTGGAACTGGCTGGACGAACTGCTGGCCAAACTGTCCATTCCGCCGGTCACGAAATCGATCTCCTACGACAAGGCCCGCCTGGCGGGAATTATCTTTGAAACCATTTATCGCGTCATGCCGTTTCTGGGCGAACCGCCGATAACCCGTTTCGTTGCCGGACAACTGGCGTTTTCCCATTATTTCAATATCAGCGCCGCCGTCAACGAACTGGGCTACCGTCCGGTTGCCATCCCGGCTGTCGCGATGGCGGACACAATTGAATGGCTGAAACAAAACGTTTGAGAGCATCATGAAACTTAAAAGCATATTAACGGTGCTGACCGCCGCACTTATCCTGGCGTTGTCCGGCTCCGGCTGCGGCGAAGCCGAGGACGGCGGCAAGGTCATGCATATCAGCGCCGGCGGCAGAGTCAAAACGATGGACCCGGCGCTGGCCGCCGATCTGGCCAGCCGCAATATCGTGGCGGCTTTTTATGATACGCTGCTGCAATACGACTATACGGCGCGCCCCTATAAACTGGCCCCTTCAATGCTGGAATCCATGCCGGTGATTTCCGCCGACCTGAAAACCTTCACCTTCAAACTGCGTTCCGATCTGTTTTTCCAGGAAGACGCCTGTTTCAAAGACGGCGCGGGGGATCGCCGCGTGACCGCGCATGACGTGGCCTTTTCTTTCCTGCGGATTGCGGACGCCCGGCTTTACAGCCCGGTATTCTGGATGTTCCGCGGCAAGATAAAAGGCATTGACGACTTCCGTGAAGCGACCTCCCTGCTGAAACCGGGGGATTACTCGCTTTATGAAAAAGGCATTGACGGGCTGCGCGTTATTGATGACCGGACATTTGTCATTCAACTTAATGATCCCGATCCCCGTTTTCTGTTTTCGCTGGCAATTCCTTACTCCTCGATTGTCTCCCGCCGGGCGGTGAAATTTTACGGCGAAGCCATCGCCGGACACCCGGTCGGCTCCGGGCCTTTCCGGCTGGATAAGTGGATCCGGGATTACCGGATCACGCTGTCGCGCAACCCCGAATACCGGACGGAATTTTTCCTGAGAGCGGAAAGTCCAGCCGACCGGACCCGTCCGCTGCCGCTGCTGGATAAAATCGTCTGCTACCAGATTAAACAGTCGATTTCGGCGTGGCTGATGTTTCTGCAGGGCGGCCTTGACATGAGCGCGCTGGACAAGGACAATCTGGACGCGGTTATCGGCGAAGACCGCCAACTGGTACCCGCGCTGGCTAAACGCAACATCAAACTGCTCCCGGTGCCGGCCTTCGAAATCCGCTATGTCGGGTTCAATTTCACCGATCCGCTGCTGGCGGAAAACCTGAATCTGCGCAAAGCGATCAGCCTGGCGTATGACACCAATGCGCGGGTTAAACATTTCAATTATCAGTTGATTCCGGCGCAGGGGCCGGTGCCGCCGGGCGTGGACGGCTATGACCCGGGTTTCAAAAATCCGTATTGCAGTTACAACCTGGAAAAAGCAAAGGAACTGATGCGGCTGGCGGGTTATCCCGGCGGAATTGACCCGAAGACCGGCGAACCTTTGACCTTGACTTTCGACCTGGCCGGCAATACCGCGGTTTACCGTCAGCTTGCGGAACTGATGGAGCGGGACATGAAACAGATCGGCATCCGCATCACTCCTTCCTTGAACAGCCAGCCGCGTTTCTTCCAGAAACTGCGCCAGGGCAAGTTCCAGTTGTTTCTGCTCTCGTGGGTCGGCGATTATCCCGACGCCGAAAATTTTCTCCAGCTTTTTTACGGCAAAAATGCCGGCAGTTGCAACCGCGTGTTTTTCCGGGACGCCGTATTCGACGGCATGTTCGAAAAAATCATTCCCATGCCGGAATCTCCCGAACGCACCGTCCTGTATAAAAAGATGATTGAATATGTCGCCGGACAATGTCCGTGGATTTTCGAAAGCATTCCGATGACTTTCCAGTTGAATCACAGTTGGCTGGAAAATTACCAGCCGCATGATTTCGCGTTCAACCAGTGGAAATATCTCTCCCTGGACCCCGCCAAACGCGCCGACATGAAAAAGTCATTCCGGCCCATTGAACTGAAAGATCTGCGCCAGTAACCTTGGATTTAAGTCCCGGGGAACCTGGAAAATTTAAGATTTTATGTTTTTTGACTTGACAGAAGTTTCACCTCACAGCATATTTATTACAAGAGAAATAAGCGTACCCATAGATCATTAACAAAGAAATGAGGGGGTCAATCATGAGACACGGAAATTTTGTCATAGCGTTCCTTTGCGCCGCCGCCTTTGCCGCCGGATATACCGCGCGCAGCGATGAAAACGTCGAAAAAATGAAAGAAGGAACGAAAGAAACTGCGAAAGCCGCGAACGACTATGCCTTCGCGCAAAAAGCTGAATTCGTCGCGGAAATGAAGCGCGAATTAGCCAGGATCAACGCCAAGATAGACAAGCTCTCGGAGAAATCCGAAAAAGTCAGCAATGATGCCAAAGCCGAAGCCAAAGTAAAACTTCAGGAATTGCGCGATCAGGCGGCTAAACTGAACAAGCAGCTTGACGAAGCCGATAATATTGCTGAGGCAAAGTGGGCCGATTTCAAATCCGGGGTTAATAAATCCTACAGCGACATGAAAGACGCGTTCAAACAGTCGCGCCAGTGGCTGAGCGAAAAAATCTCCCCTTGATGCGAACTGATTCGCGCATATTGTCCGGCAATCGTGATGAAAGAGAAAATCACTTAGGGTTTTCTGTTCTTGAACAGGGTTTGCTTCATTCCAGCTGCTTGAGTCCGGTGATGTCACTGAGCGCGATCATGAACGCCCCGTTTTGCGACGCGGCAGTCTGCAGATAAGCCCGGAATAAGAAACCGTCAGCGTGCAACATGCGCATATCACAAATCTGTTGTTTGCCAGTCTCCAAAAGCATCTTGCGTTTAAACAGGTACTGGTCCTGGTCCGCTTTTTGAATGAACCGGGTGAGTGATCGCTTGACCAGCTTGCTTCTGTCCACGCCCAGCATGATGGCCGCCGTGATATTGGCTTCCTGGATCAGCCCGTCTTTGCTTAAGGTGCAAAATCCCACCGGCGCCGACTCGTAGAAGTTGAAATAGCGCTCCCGCAAGATATCCAGTTCCGCATGCGCCCGATGCAATTCCTCGTTCTGCATCTCAAGTTCGACCTGATGCACTCGAAGCGTTTCCTCAATCTGCTTGCGCTCGGTGATGTCCCGGGCGATACAATAAATCAGTTTTTCATTGGGTATTGGGGCCGAATTCCATAGAAAATAGCGGACTGATCCGTCTTTGTGAATGTAGCGGTTCTCGAATTCCACGGATAGATTGCCGGCGGCCAGCCTCGCCGTCTCGGCGTTGTTCCTGGCGTGGTCATCCGGGTGAATAAAGCGGAGAAGCGGTTTGGCGAGCAACTCCTCGCTGGTATAGCCAAGAACTCTTTCCCAGGCGGGATTGACGAATTTGAAATAGCCGTCCATCCCGGCAACGCATATCGGGCTGGACGACATGTTTACGAGACGGTCATATTTTTCCTCTGCTTTCCTGTGCTCGGTAATATCTCTGAAGTAACCTACGATGCCTTCGATCTTTCCTTCATAATCAAGAATGGGAATTTTCGACATAATACCCCATTTGGTTTTTCTGGAGCCGGGAATGTAACCTTCCTTATCCAGAATGCTGTTTCCGTCGGCAAGCACCTGTTTGTCCATTTCACTATTAATTTTTGCCTCGTTAGTAGGGAAAAAATCATAGTCTGTGTTTCCCATAATATCATAATTTTTATTTAAGGACAAGTTTTTTAAAAATGCTTCGCTGGCAGTTATATATTTGAGATCCGACCCTTTAATATAGAAAAGAGAGGGCAGCGAAGAAAGCATCGCCCCGAGAACCAGTTTGGCGTCGGACAATTCCTTAATCATGGCCATAATACCGGAAACCAGATTCGTCTGCCGGTTTATAATCTTTTCTTTATTTCCGCTGAGAATGGAACTGATGCTTGACCCCAAAGGCGCAAGATTGATTTTCGAGATTGTTTTGTCCGGCACCAAATCAGAAATCTCGCTGACATGAATATCCAGAACTTTTGCCAGCATTCTTATTTTAGCCTCAGATGGAACTCGCTTGGCATTTTCCCAGGCGCCGACAGTTACTCTGGATATCCCCATCTTCTTCGCCAATTCTTCCGCGGTGATTTTTTTGCGTTTGCGTATGACTTTCAGCTTTTCGATGTGCAGTTCCATAAGAAGCAACTCTCTTTTAACGCTTTTTTAAATACAATACTTTGCATGCAATGATAAACTATGACACATGGAATGTAATATTTCAAGATATATCATGTAGGTTTAACGTTTTATTCGAAGGCTGACGATATATTAATTACAAGGCAAAATTTTTAATTGCCCATGACAAATTTAAACGAAGCTGGGGAAAATTGCGATAAGAGGCTCCTGTTCTTGCATATCAGAGGATATGCAAGGACAGGAGCTAATACCGGAAGAAAGGTGAAGTCGCCGCCAAAGGGATGCTCAGTTCAAACAGAAAAAAGCATCCCATGTGGGGAAATTTCCCATCAACGCCCCCAGGCAGCGGCTGAGCGAAAAAATCGTCCCGCGATGCGAACGGTTGCCGGAGAACAGAGATTTGCGGTTTATGTTTTTGTACTTTAAATAAGAGATCGCACGGAAAAGATTAAAAAAAATTGTCAAAGCCCTTGTATTTTGAAAAAGAAGCATTTATCATATTAATAAGAGAGAAAAATTGTGGAACGTCCGAAATTTATATCACGTTCATTCAACGATTTAATGTTTGTACGCTGTATTGATACTAATATACTATCAGTAGGCGGTGCGGCAATCGTTCGGAAAAACACTGAAAAGAGAGGAGGTCGGATATGCTGTACATTTTAGCAGTCGTTCTGATTGTGCTTTGGCTGTTGGGGTTGATTTCGTCATACACGCTCAACGGTTTTATCCACATCCTGCTCGTCATCGCCATTATCGTGATTCTGGTGCGTATTATCAATGGCCGGAAGCCGCTTTAACCGCCACTAACCTGAAAGGAGTATTGCATATGAACACCATCGTCTCAATCGCGTTGCTGATTATCGGAATTTTGTTAATCATCCTGGGCGTCAGCGCCTCGGAGTCGTTCAGTTCCGATGTATCGCGCTTTTTCACCGGTTCGCCTACCAATAAAACCGTCTGGCTTCTGATTGTCGGAATAGTCACGGCCAGTATTGGACTATTCGGTATGTTTCGCGGTTCAAAGGAAAATTGAAGAGGAGAAGGAGCCGCCAAGTCGGTGGCCGGTTCAAAATTTTCAGAAAATAAGTACAATATGGGGAAAATCCCCGCAACAATGAAAAAGAGGAGTAGTAAAATGAAACAGAAAGCAATGTATTCCATGGCGTTTGCAACGGCGGCAGTCGCAATGTTCGTCACCGGTACGCCGCTGCGTGCATCGGATGTTGATGACAAAATCGAGTCGTCGTTCGAGAAAACCTACGTCTATAAGATGTATCTCAAGGACGATTCGATTAAGACCGAAGCCAAGGACGGCGTCGTTACGCTGACCGGGACCGTGTCCGAAGAATCCCACAAGGCGTTGGCCCGGGATACCGCGGCGAGTCTGCCCGGGGTAACCCGCGTGGATAATCAACTGACGACCAAAGCCGAAGCCGCCGCCGAAAACTCGGATAAGTGGATTTGCCGAAAGGTGAAGCTCTCCCTGCTGTTTCACCGCCACGTTGACGCCGGCAAGACTGTCGTCGAAGTGAAAGATGGAATCGTGACACTGAAAGGCGAAGCTTCAAGCCTGGCCCAGAAGGACCTGACTGCCGAATACGCCAAAGATATCGAAGGCGTGAAAGAAGTGAAGAATGAGATGACCGTGGGTACGACTCCGGAAAAGGCCGCCGCGAATGAAAAGATGGATGACGCGTCAATCACCGCCCAGGTCAAGACAGCGTTGTCGAATCATCGTTCGACCAGCGCCATTAAGACCAAGGTTGATACTCGGAATGGCGTGGTCACGTTGACCGGCGTTGCCAAGGATGCGACCGAAAAGGCCCTGGTAACCAAGCTCGTCACCGACATTCACGGAGTGTCCAGCGTGGATAACCAGATGACGGTCGAATAGCTGAAAATCAAGTAATCCGGCAGATTGCCGCCGGTCGGCCCATTTCGGAGCCAACCGGCGACAACGCCAAACATAAATGAAAGGAACAGCAACATGACTATCGGAACGTTACTACTGATTATTTTGATCGTTATTCTCGTGGGCGCATTACCGACCTGGCCGCACAGCAAGAACTGGGGTTACTATCCAGGCGGCGGACTGGGGCTGGTTGTCCTGATTCTGCTCATCCTGGTTCTTATGGGCAAGATTTAGAGAACTTTCGCAAGAAAATACAAGTGAGGAAAATACGATGAATGCCATATATCCCAAACACTGGGAAAAGCGGGCGGACGCCCGCAAGGGAGGCCGGTTCGGTCCTCGAACCATCAATCACCTCGGCGCGAAATATCATCCTGTTTCGCGTGAGCATATTATCGGAGTTTCTCCAGAACGCGCTTTGATGCGCATCACAATAAATTACAATAAAACGCGGATGGAAGAAAGTAATGTCTGACAATAATACATCCATTGAACATGGAAGGAAGAATATGAAAAACAGACTGATGACGTGGAGCTTTCGGTTTTTGACCGTCCTGGCGGCATGTTTTCTTGCCGGATGCCGCGTATTTACGGTCAGTTGAACAAACTAAAAAATTAATGAATTAAGGAGAAAAAATTATGAAAAAATTAATCGTATGTCTCGCCGCTGTACTGGCTTCGGTCAGCGTTATGGCCGAAACCAAATTGCTTGCCATGACCGAAACAGAACCATTCAACCTAAGGATCGAGCCGTAAATAAAATCACTTTTAATGGGCTACATATCTCTGATATCTGTTCTATCGCCCATCATTAATCACTGTTAAAAATCTTCATATCAAACGAATTGCGGCACTTGAAAAATGCGCGCGGCGATGGT
>CAIKZE010000081.1 GCA_903831825.1 uncultured Lentisphaeria bacterium
ACCAAAATCCACTGACGCATTACCTTTCCGAACGTAATAAAAAAATCCGCCGCGGAGGTTATCCGGCGGCGGATTTTTTGTATAACTTGGAATTACTTTTTGCCTAAGACGTCGTCGCAGGCTTCTTCGAAGACTTGCAGCGATTCGCGCAGGGCATCTTCGGTGATGGTCAACGGCGGAGCGATCTTCAGACATTCGCCGCCGATACCGACCGGGGCGAACATCAACAGTCCGCGCTGGAGACATTTCAGGTTGATGGCTACCGCAGTGTCGGGATCCGGAGTTTTGGTGCCGGGTTTGACGCACTGGATGCCGGCGACCAGGCCGAGGCCATGGAAACAGCCGAGGCGGTCGGGATATTTCTGCTGAATGCGCTGGAGTTCGGGATTCATGATTTTGCCCATTTTCTCGGCGTTTTCCACCAGGTGCTCTTCCTGGATGAGCTTCAGGTTGGCAATCGCGGCGGCCGTGCAGAGCGGGGAGCCGGAGTGAGTGGATGTCATCGAGCCGGGAGTGTAGATGCCCATGATGTCGGCGCGTCCGATAACGGCGGACAGCGGCAGCGAAGAGCTGATGCCTTTGCCGCAGGCGATCAGGTCCGGCTTGATGCCGTAATGCTGGAAAGTGAACATCTTGCCGCTACGGCCGAACCCGGCCTGCACTTCATCCATAATCAGGACGATGTCATTGTCGCGGCAGAACTTTTCCAGTTTCTGAGCGTATTCAACCGGCAGGAAGTCCGGGCCGACGCCCTGATAGGATTCGGCCATGACGCCGGCGATTTCTTCCGGTTTCACGCCTTTTTCCGCAATGGTCTTGAGGAACAGGTCGAACGAGGTGTCGGTATTTTTGTAACCGTCGGGGAAGGGGACCTGAATAAAGGTTCTGTCGCCGTCAACGATCCAGGTTTTCAGTTTGTCCATGCCGCCGGCCATCTGGGCGCCGAGGGTGCGTCCGTGGAAAGCATTGTTGAAAGAAACGAAATATTTCTTCTTATTGCCGTGCTTGGTGATCGCGTAGGTCTTCGCCAGTTTGATGCAGTTTTCAGTGGCTTCGGTGCCGGAACTGAGCAGAAAGACATGATATTTCGCGGGTTCCGGGGCGAGCTGCTGGAGCATGGTGGTGAGTTCGGCGCGGCCTTCATGAATAAATACGTAAGTGGCCAGGAGTTCCTGGTCAATAACTTTCTTCAGGGCGTCGCGGATTTCTTTGCGTCCATGTCCGGCGTTGGCGATCAGCACGCAGGAAGACCAGTCAATCCAGCGGTTGCCCCATTTGTCGGAAACGGTGAAATTGTCGGCGCTGTTCCAGATGATCGGCGGCTGCCCCATCATGGAACGGGGTTCGCTGGATTTCAGTTTTTCGAAGATCGGCAGCGATTCCGGCACGGGGATCGCCGTCTGGATCGAACGGTATTTAGTTTTGATTTTCGGAACGTTTACGGGAACTAATGAATACTCAGCCATTTTAAAAAATCTCCTGATTAAATGGTTTTAAATGTATAAATCCGGAAGTCAGAATTCAGGAGTCAGGAGTCAGAATGGAAGGCAGAAAATCAGAAACCAGAAGACCGGAGTCAAGAGTCAGAATGGAATATATATAAGCTTCCATGCTAAAATCCTGAAATGTCTTTGCTGTTGTCTTCATTTATTCTGTCTTCACTTTTCTGTTCTCCGCTTTCGCCTTATTCTATCTTCTGTTTTCTGTTTTTATTCAGTCATCTTCAGTTTTCAGTGTCTTATTCTGACTACTGACTACTGGCTTCTGACTTCTTGTTTTCTGTTTTTATTCAGTTTTCAGTGTCCTATTCTGACTTCTCTCTTCAGTTTTCTGTCTTATTCTGACTTCTGACTTCTGACTTCTGAATTCTCTCTTGCGTTACTTAAGTTTAATTACCGGTTTGGCGCCGCTGCAATCAATTAACGCGACATCGCCGCCGTTAAGGATGGAGAGCCGCGCGGCTTCCTGAACCAGTTCATTGTAAGACGAATTTTTTGGAGTGGCGATCAGGCCCTTTTCGTCAGCTTCGAGGATAGCCTGCTGACGGATGGACAGAGCGTCGCCGCCGGCGGCTACTTTCGCTTCGATGCGGCTGGCCGTGGTAATGGTGGCCGCCACCGATTCGAAACCGTAACCGATGGGCTTCAAGCCGTTGCCTTCCCACGGCACAACGCGGTAGAAGTCCGGATTGATGTACTGGAAACGTTTTTTCTGGTTGGCGGCAAAACCGTATTCGACGCCGCGCATATGGTCGTCATGGGCGAGCAGTCCGGAACAGTCTTTGCCTTCAAAATACATGACCAGTCCCTGATCGTTGCCGCCGGCGCTGTCATCCGGATAGCCGAGGCCGTTGTTGACGGACAGGATGCCGCCGTTTTCAAAGATCACGCGGCCGTTGGTCCACATATAGCCTTCCTTGCCGTTCGGGAAAATGCCCTTGCGTCCGGAGACGGAGACGGCGGCGGGCTTAAGTCCGGTGATGAAGCAGACCAGGTCCACATAATGGCAGCCGACATAGACAAAGGGGTCGGTGTTTTCGCAGGTGAACCAGTTCTGGAAGTTTGAATGGCGGTAGTAGTAGGGCTCGATCAACTTGGATTCGCCCAGCGCGAAATCGCCGAGGTCGCCGGCGCGGTAGTGTTTTCTGGCCAGCAGGGCGCGGCGGTCGAAACGCTTGTGGTATTCAACCCCGACAAAACAGCCGCGGCGGAACGCTTCTTCTTCCAGTTCGATCGCCTGTTCGTATTTCAGTACCAGCGGCTTGACGCAAAGGATGTGCTGGTTGTACTGCAAAACGTCTTTTACGACGCGATAGTGCAGTTGATCGGGGAGGGCGACCACGACAATGCCGTAAGGCGCTTTCTTTTCGAGGATGCGGCGGTATACCGCCGGGTCGGTGGAATCGCCTTCGCTGAGTTCCGGGCAGGTTTTGAAGCTCTGTCCGGGAAACGCTTCCAGGATATCCTTAGATTCTTTGAGTGCGCGCAGAGCGCCGATGCGCATATCGCAGACGGTGATTTCGCCTACCGCGCCCAGCCGCTGCAGATGCAGCGCCGACGGCAGCAGCAGGTCGGTTACGATCATGCCCGCGCCGATGATCGTCAATTCCAACGGTTTTTGTGTCTGAATCATTCATTGCCTCCAAATTAGTGTCTTTATTTCATCGTTCTATAGTTTTTAGCGTTTATATTTAAAATCCAGAAGTCAGGAGTCAGAATGGAAAGCATAAAATCCGGAATCAGAATGGAACCATCGTTTTTATTTATTCCGATCCCTGAATTCTTGCTTCTGAATTCTTGCTTTAATGTCTTAACCATACTTCTGTTACTATTAATATTTTGCTCCTCCGGAGCTATCTTCTGTTTTCTGTCTTCTGTCTTCTGTCTTCTGTCTTCTGTCTTCTGTCTTGCGGGCTCCGCCCGCTTCATATCTTAAAATTCATGACCATATCAAGCACTACCGCCGCGCCGCCGACGGCAACGCCCAGTCTGCCGCACGCGGAGTACCTTACCTCGGTTTTGCTGCTGGCATCGCTGCCGGCAAAACCTGATTCAAAAAACTTTTTAAAACTGGCGAAGTATTTTTCGCCCAGTTCCAGCGCGCGTCCACCAAGGATGATCGCTTCCGGATTGAGGAGCTTGGCCACCAGTTGCGCCGCGTAAGCCATATATTCGGCGTTCTTGTCAATGATGGCAATGATTTCCGGATCTCCGTTCTGATAAGCCTGAAGCACTTCCTGATAAGTTATTTTCCGGTGCTTTACTTGGGCGGCGGCCTCGCAGATCGCTTTCGTCCGGGTCATTTCCTGTAGAAAACATTTTCCGGCAACGGTATTGCCCGATGGCTCCGGCACCAGCATTTCCCCAATTTCCCCCGCGGTGCCGAAGCTGCCCCGGAAGATTTTTCCGTCAATGACGATGCCGGCCCCGACGCCGCGCCCGCTGGTAATATAGACCAGGTTGCGGAAGTTCTTGCCCGCGCCGAACTCAGTTTCGGCAAGCGCCGCTGCATTCGGACGGTTTTCAAGGATAATCTTGAATGGGCAGCGTCCGGCCAGTTTTTTTGCCAGTTTTTTGTTTTCTATATCAAATGTTTTACTGCTGATTACCTCATTAGTTTCCGTGTCCACAATCCCGGAAATCGCAATGCCGACCCCCTTGATTTTTTCCGGGTCGGTTCCGGCAGTCAGTTTTTCAATAAGTTTGACCAGCACCTCGAGAATGCATTCAAACCGGTTCTCATATTCCAGCTCTTCGCGTTTCACGACATTGCCGTGCAAATCGCAGAGCACTCCGCGTATTTGAAAGTCGTCACCGAGGTCGATCCCGACCGCATAGAAAGATTTTTTATTCAATTCCAGCATAATCGGACGTTTGCCGCCGCAGGATTCCCCTTTGCCGGTTTCGTTAATCAAACCCAGTACATCGAGTTCATTGATGATCGCCGATACCGTAGGCCGGGTCAGACCGGTCAGCTTGGCCAGTTCAGCCCTGGATATCTGCCCGGAATCCTTGATTAATTTCAAGATTTGCCTGCGGCTTTTCTGATTGGATTTTGTTTTATCCATAAAAATTATTTTTGGCGTCCATACTTTGTTAATTCATTTTACAAAGTAATTATAGCGCATGATTTAAGATAAGTCAACCGGAATATCCAGGAACAGTCATAAAATAACTTATGTTTTGCACCGTCAATTTTTGAAATGCTATTGCAAATTTTCAGAAATCACATTATATGTTATAATAGGCTTTATAAAAGCCGGACGAATAATTATTGAAGAAGGGAGCATTAAAATGAAACTACTGACCGCGTTAGCACTGTTTTGTTTTTTATCATTTCCGGTTTTTGCTGCGGATGACGGCTGGCTGACCAATTTTGATGCCGCCAAAAAAATAGCGGCAAAAGAAAACAAGATTATCCTGATGGAATTCGCCGGTTCGGACTGGTGCAGCGTGTGTATGACGCTGGAAAAAGAAGTATTTGCGCAACAGGCGTTTAAAGATTATGCCAAAGACAATCTAGTCTTGCTGCTGGTGGACTTCCCGCAGGAAAAACAGCTTTCCCCCGCAGATAAAGCGGCAAATGAAAAGCTGGCGGAAAAGTATGAAGTGGAAGGATACCCGACAGTAATCCTGGTGGACAGCAAGGGGAAGGTAATCGCTAAAACCGGTTATCATGAAGGCGGAGCCGCGGCGTATGTGGATCACATTAAGAAACTGCTCGCAAAAGACAAAAAATAATATAGATGCCTGATAATCGGAGCCGGAGGTAAATTTTGAAGTATTTTTTGCTGCTGACAACAATTATATGTTTTGTATTTAATACCTTGGAGGCAGCAAGCCCGTTCAAATGGACATGGGAAAAGAAAGGCGGCAAACTTGAAATTTCCGTGAACATTCCGCCTGCTCATTATCTCTATCAGAATCAGACTCAAATCGAAGTCAAGGATTCCAGCGGGAAAATAGTGCCTCCGTATTCGTTGCCTTCCACTATAACCCATACAGATCCGTTTTCCGGCAATGTAAAAGTTTTTCCGTCCGGCGTAAAGACGGTTTGGACTTTTCTGGCTCCGGATCCGGGGGCATATATAATAATGGTGAGCGCCTTAGGTTGCAAAGCTAAAACGCCGGACTCCCCGGCGCTCTGTTTTCCTCCTGACACCCAAAGAATCGTTGTCAGCGGCGAAGTTGTCGAAGATATTCAAAAGGCACATGCTGCAGAGCCAATGCCGGAACAACTGAGCAAACTGCTTTCAACGTTCAGGATTGAACGGGCGGCCAGCGGTTATCTGTCGCCGGATGAATTTGAATCCTTTCTTTCTGAAGATGATATTTCGCCCAAGTCCATTTTCTCCGATAAAAGTATGCTGATGATAGTTCTGCTGATTTTACTCGGCGGGCTGGGATTGAATTTAACTCCATGCGTGTTGCCGATGGTTCCGGTCAATCTTGCGATTATCGGGGCCGGCAGCCAGGCCGGGTCAAAGAAGAAAGGTTTCCTGCTGGGCGCAATATATGGCGCGGGAATCGCCCTCGCTTACGGCGGACTGGGAATTGTTGCGGTATTGACCGGAGCAAAGTTTGGCATGTTAAACTCCCAGGCATGGTTTAATTTTGCGGTAGCGGCGGTTTTTATTGCGCTGGCGCTGGCCATGTTTGATGTTTTCAGTATTGATTTTTCCCGCTTCGGCG
This sequence comes from uncultured Lentisphaeria bacterium, assembly GCA_903831825.1. GTDB lineage: Bacteria > Verrucomicrobiota > Lentisphaeria > Victivallales > Victivallaceae > CAIPAT01. The sequence continues at coordinate 6,192 of CAIKZE010000081.1, forward strand.
CAAAATTTTCGACGAAAGATTTTCAAAGAGGCAGACTGATTACGGCGTTCGTGATGGGCATAATCGCGGCGCTGCTGGCGGGGGCGTGCGTTGCGCCGGTGGTTATCGCCGTGCTGCTGTATTCCGCCAGGGTGTATTCGGAAGGCAACCCGGCAGGGCTTCTGCTGCCGCTGCTGCTGGGCGCCGGGATGGCGTTGCCATGGCCTCTGGTCGGCGCCGGCATCGCGGTGATTCCTAAACCCGGAGCATGGATGGAGAAAGTAAAAATTATATTTGGCATCTTGATTGTTGCGGCAGGGTTGTGGTATGCATATACCGGGGTGACGCTGCTTCCGACCAATACTTCCGCGGCAGTTGCCGAAGAACAAATTCCAGCATTGGAAGCGGCGCTGCGCCGGTCGGCCAGTGAAAACAAGCCGGTGCTGATCGATTTTGGGGCATCCTGGTGCAAAAATTGCACCAAAATGGAATCAACTACATTTAAAGCTCCTGAAGTAATGCGTAAACTTGAAGACTTTATTGTCGTCAAGTTCGATGCTGAAAAAATGGACGATAAAGATATTAAGCCGGTGCTGGATTATTTCAAAATCCTCGGATTGCCGACTTATGTCATTATCAGTCCGCCGAATGCCGAATAATTTCAAAATATTAACCGCATGGATATCATTTGCATAAAGTGTTTTGAGAACTGGATTATTTATTCTATGGGGATAAGTTATTATTGAGAACGCAAATTTTCTCAAAATATAATTTTGGGTGTTTTCAAATGAGCTCTGAAATTAAGTATCCGTTCTGGAAATGTCATGGAGCCGCCCTGGTAGTTGCTTTGACCGGAGTCTTGGCGACGTTTATGCTTTTTTTCTGGATAAGACATTATGAATTTGACCGTTTAGACCGGAAATTCAAATTGGATGCTTTTTTTGTTTCCAGCATTATTGAGAACAAACTCAAGGAACATCTTATCGTTCTGGACACAGTCCGCAATTTTTATGTAACCTCAAAAAGCCTGACCAAAGAAGATTTCGTCAAATTCATAATCCCCGAATTGCAAGATAATCCCGGAATTAAATCAATTTCGTGGATTACTAAAGTTTCAAATGATGAGCGCGCGATTTTTGAAAAACTTAATAAAAATGGCGGTGTTTCTCCTTTTGAAATAAAAGAATTCGGCGCTGACAGAAGTTTAGTCAGGGCGGCGGACAGGAGTCTTTATTATCCCATCCAGCTTATCACCCCGCTGCAAGGCAATAAAGCGCTTCTGGGTTTTGACGTGAGTTCTGAATCCATCCGCCGCGAAGCCATGGAAAAAGCGGCTGATACAGGGGCGGCGATTGTTACAAGGCGGATCCAACTGGTTATGGATAAAGAACAACCGTATGGTTTTCTCGTGTTTCTGCCGGTGTATTATGACAAAATGCCGCATGACAATATAGAACGGCGGCGCATTGCGTTGAAAGGATTTATTGTCGGAGTTTTCCGGAGCGGCGATATTATGAAAGCATCGCCGGCGTCTGATTGGCCGCCGCATTTAATAATTCAGCTTCAGGATATTACGGTTCCGCCGCCTGAAAACCTTTTTACCGTACATGCCTGCACCGCCGGGATAAAGACGTCTGTAAGTGACAGGCTCCCGGCCAATGCGACGTCTTTGTCCAATAAACACAAATTCAACTTTTCTTCCAGAACGTGGTGTGTCAATATTTACGCCGACCGCGATTATGTGGATAAGAATCTTTCTTCTCTTTATTGGCTGGTATTGCCTGCCGGTTTGCTGCTGACCCTGCTGTTTTCGGCGTTGCTTTTTTCGTTAATCCGTGAAATTCACCGGCATAAACAGACGGAGAAAGAGTTGCTTGCCGCAAAAAAAGAGGCGGATAATGCCAGCGCGGCCAAAAGTCATTTTCTGTCCAATATGAGCCATGAAATCCGGACCCCGATGAACGGAATTGTCGGCATGACCGAACTGTTGATTGAATCCGACTTAAATGAAGAGCAGAACAAATACGCCAGAATGATCCGGGACAGCGCCAGTTCGCTGATTTCAATCATCAACGATATTCTGGACCTTTCTAAAATCGAGGCCGGAAAACTTCAACTGGAAATGCTGGATTTTGAATTAAGAAAAACCGTTGTTGAAGTCGTTGAGTTAATGTCATTGCGCGCCCAGGGAAAAAATCTCAAACTGAATTGCTCTATCGAACAGGGCATACCAATGAGAGCCGTCGGCGACCCGGTGCGGCTTAAGCAGATATTGATTAATTTGATTGGCAATGCCGTCAAATTCACGCAGCATGGGAAAATTACGCTTCATCTGAAAACTGAGTCAAAAGACGAAAATGGCGCCATGATCCGCTTTGAAGTCCAGGATACTGGCATTGGAATAGCGCCGGATCGGATTCAGGCATTATTCAAACCGTTTACTCAAGGCGACCCGTCAACATCCAGAAAATTCGGCGGAACCGGCCTGGGGCTGGCAATATCCAGACAACTGGTGGAAATGATGGGCGGACGCATTGGAGCCGAGAGCGAGCCCAGCAACGGCTCTACTTTCTGGTTTACTTTAAGGTTGGGATACAGCAATCTTCCGGAACAGAGTTCCGCCGGCAATAATGCGCCATCCGTTTTGAGCAAGACCGGCGAAATCTGCAAAGGCGGTTATATTCTGGTGGTTGAGGACAATATGATTAACCAGCAAATGACGGTTGAGGTTCTGCATCGTCTGGGATATAAGGCTGATGCCGTTTCCAGCGGACCGGATGCGCTTGCTTTCCTGAGCAAGAACCGTTATGATCTTGTGCTGATGGATATTCAATTGGCGGAAATGAACGGATTTGAAGTAACCGGCGAGATTCGCAATCCGGTGTCAACCGTCCTGGATCACAGCATCCCGGTAATCGCCATGACCGCCTATGTGTTTCAGGGCGACCGGGAGAAATGCCTTGCCGCCGGCATGCAGGATTACCTGGCCAAACCCATTTCCTTTAAAAAATTCGCCGAAGTCATTGAAAAATGGATATCCCGCCCGAAACCTGCTGTTACAGATACAAAGGCGGTATAAAGTTTTACGCAGAGAGACGCTTTATTGTAATAGTATTCCGTACTGTACGGAAATTCTGATTATCCCGCAATAAATGGAAAAATTGGCATGTTTCAAAAAGGTTTAGAGATAATTGACACTTTTTGAGATGCCGCCATTGAGAACCGTAGGCTCGAATCATGTTGTAGGGACGGATTTTAATCCGTCCGCCATCCCCCCGCACAATTTGAGAGCCGTAGGCTCGAA
>CAIKZE010000082.1 GCA_903831825.1 uncultured Lentisphaeria bacterium
ACCCGCAGGGCATGGTCAAGGCCAACAAGAAAGAGGCTTATGTTAAAACAGAGAAGGGGCTGAAGTTTGATCTGATAGCCTTCGCCGGAGGTGAGGATGTGATGAACTATCAGACTGCAGGAATATCTAAGACCAAATGCCCATTCGCCAAAGTGCTACGGCGGGCAAGCTCGCCCAAATCCAGTATCAGCGCCGTATTCACCTTGAGCGGCGTGCCGGAACAAGGCGCATTCCTCACTCTTGTCGGCTTGGACGACGAGAAGCCCGGACGCGCCGCGTTCCAGGTGCTGGTGAACGGCGAAAGCGTTTTCGCTGGCGAAAACACCTTCGGCGAAAATGATTGGTCGCAAATGAAGATTCAAATACCCGCAAAAGTCCTGAAAAAAGGAGCGAACACTTTTGAGATCAAGAATACGACTCCAGAGAAAATCTCCGCTGTCGCCGATATTTATATTGCCAAAGATTACTTCTGGGGATGGTTCTTGATTGCGGATGCGGAAATAAATTTTGCGCCGGGCATCAATCCGGTCATGGAAAAAGCCCCCCTGATTTTGGATGACTGGAAAAAAGCCAGAATCGATGTCTTTGACGTTACCAAAAAGAAGCTTACCGTCCGTGGCGGGTGGGGAGACGGATCTGATGTTTATGTCTGGGGCGAATCAAAAATTCTTTCCGACAAATGGGAGGACTGGACTATCTCTGTAGTTCCAGAAGAGGATTGCAATTTGACGATATGGCTTGGCGGACCTTACCGGCCGGCGGAGAAAAGCAGCAAGAAGCTGCTTCCGATATGGGCCGAATACGATGACCTGAAAATAGAGGGCGCGGCGCTGAAAAACGCCAGTTTTGAAACGCTGAACGCACAGATGCTGCCTGAAGGCTGGCGATGCGTTCCCGCCAACGTAGTTACCGATGCGACTGCGGCTGATGGGAAAACATATGTACGGGCGTGTTTCAGCCAACCGGTAAAGCAGATAGTGGCGGCCAAATCCGGACAGCCCGTGACAATCTCCGTGAAGGTCCGTCGTGGTAAGCAAAGCGACACCCCTTGATAAAGGAGATAACGATGAGCAAGAATTGCCATGATGATGCGTGAAATAGAGTACGGGCAATTTCAAAATTGTGGAAATAATTTTTATATAAAGATGATGGTAAAAAAATATGGAAAACAAAATAATTGGTCTTGAGAACAAGAAGAGTATTCGCATTGATCTCGTAAACCCGTCAGTGTTCCGTATAAGGTTGAGTGAAGACGGTAAATTCAAGGAAAGCGGACTTAATAGATACGGAATCATAAAGGATGAATTCCCTAAATTTAAATATGAATGTGTTCAGGAAACCGGAACGGTAATTATCAGAACGGCTGACGCCAGTCTGAAAATATCTGAGGCGAACGGTGTTGTCTCATTGCGAGATTCGCAGGGAAAGTTGCTGGTCAGGGAAGCTGATGCGGCAAAATCATCCGGCGAAACCGGGTTCCGTATCGGATTCAGACTTGAGCAGGATGAACGCCTTTACGGTCTCGGTGATATCGGAAGGGATCGCATTGAACGGCGCGGTCAGAAGGGTGATGTCATAGTAAAAAATGTTGCATGCTATCTGCCGATACCGTTTGTCATGAGCACAAACGGGTGGGCTGTTTTCCTGAATACCACCTGGTATCATCATTTCGATGCCGGCGCTACGGACAAGGATGTCTTGAGTTTTTCAGGCACGGCAGGGCAGCTCGACTACTACCTGATTGCCGGGAAAAATTTTGCGGACATTCTGGATAAATATACGCAAATCACCGGCAAGCCGCACCTGCTGCCCAAATGGGGATACGGGTTGACTTATGTAAATGACGAACGCGAAGTTAGAGCCCGCGACGTTCTTAATGACGCATACAGTTTCCGGCGGGAAGGCATTCCATGCGACATGATGGGGCTGGAACCGGACTGGATGGAAAAACATTATGATTATTCGACGGATAAAAAATGGAGCGAGACACGCTTTCATACCCCGTTCTGGCTGAAGAAGAAAAGTTCCGGCACGTTTACCGGTGCGCTCAATAACATGGGATTCAGACTAAGCCTCTGGCTCTGCTGCGACTATGATTTGAGCGAGTACGAGGAAGCTCTCGCAGGACACCGGCAAGAGGAGCCGCATACCGATTTACAGAACCTTGAAGACGATCTCATCAAGGATCCGCATTTTTGCCCGAGTTACATGGATCAGATTACCAAACCCGGCGTGCCCTGGTTTGAGCATCTCAAGAAGTTCGTTGATGACGGCGCTGAAGCTTTCAAGCTGGACGGGTCAAACCAGATATGCTTCCATCCAGACCGTAAGTGGAAAAACGGCATGGAGGATGCCGAAATGCACAACCTGTATCCTCTCATATACGGCAAACAGATGAGCCTTGGCTATAAAGAACATACTGGAAAGAGGGCAATGATTTTCACCCCGAGTGGATATGCCGGAATCCAGCAGTACTGCGCCACTTGGTCAGGAGACACGGGAGGTGAAGCAAAGCCGCTGGTGTCATTGCTGAACCACGGACTGAGCGGTCACTCCAATGTCTGTACCGACATGTCAGTGAAAACTGAAGCAGCCATACATTTTGGATTTTTTCAGACCATCGCGCAGGCGTTTTCGTGGCACCAGTATAATCAGCCATGGTTCCTTGGCACGAAAAAACAGGAGATGTATAAGTTTTACGCACGACTGCGCTACAGCCTGATGCCGTACATCTACTCGATGGCGCATGTTGCGGCACGAACGGCCATGCCGGTAATGCGGGCGATGCCGCTGGCTTTCCCCGATGACAGGGAATGCGACAAACATATTTACCAGTACATGTTCGGGCAGTATTTTCTGGTCTCCGTATTTGCCGATACCGTATATCTGCCGGAAGGCCGCTGGATTGACTACTGGACTTCTAAAACAGTGGAAGGGCCAGTGGAAATTCCGGTGGAATACCCTGAAAACAGGGGCGGGGCCCTGTTTATAAAAGCAGGCGCAATCATTCCGATGCAGGAAGATTGCGATTTTATCGGCACTGCCACTCCAGAAAAAATTATCTGGGATGTTTTTCCACATGGACATTCAAGCTTTGAGCTATTCGAAGATGATGGTGACACTTATAATTACCTGAATGGTGAAACTGCTGTCACGGCAGCAGAGTGCAACATGCAGGTCAATAAGATCGAATTCAAGATTTCGCCGCGAAAAGGATCCTACCTTAATATGCCAAACCGCCGGACACATGAAATTGTCATCCATCTTGATTCAGCTCCTGAAAAGGTGGAGGTTGATGCCGAGTGGGATTATGATTCACAGCAGAAAACGCTGAAAATCTGCAATATTGCCGAGACGGCAAAGGATATTTCTGTCCTATGTAGGTTTTGATAAAAGACGTATAAAATAAATCATACAAAGGAAACAAACATGCATAAACCCAAATGGGCGATTTTCTACGACTTCCACACGCAGCCGGCACAGCCGGACGTGGGCGAACGATTCGACGTTGAAGCGGCAACCGACAAGTGGAAGGAATGCGGTATCGATTATGTCGTGTTCCACGCGCGGTGCAATCTCGGCATGGCGTATTACGACACGAAAGTGGGGATACGTCACCCGTCGCTGAAGTACGATCTTTTCGGCAAGCTCGCCGAGGCCTGCAAGAAGAAAGGCATTGCGATCACGGCATGCTGATTCTTCTCGGCAGTAAATTCCTACTGGCAGTCGGCATCTGGGTGTGTCAGGTGTTAGTGACGGTCACGCTAAATATGGAAAGTGGTTCGATCGTATTCGGTATAGCCAATGGAATTACGAACTTCCTGCTGATTGGAACATTGTACCTGATGTGCAGAATTGAGCGCGGGTATTCCACGAGTATTGATGTCAAATTATCAGTTTCGGAAGACGATAAAGTAACTGAAGAATCGCCGGAAACGGCATAATTGACTGGATGAAAAATGAGCATGCTAATTAAAAACTGCCGGATTGTTTCTCCTGAGCTCGATGAGAGCGGGGCTTCGATCGAAATAGATGGTAATTTTATTAAGAAAATTTATCTTCAGACGTCCGTACTCCCTGAGACAGAGGAAGTCTATGATGCCGGAGGACGGATGGCGGTACCGGGTTTTATAGACATCCATACTCACGGTGCTATGGGTTTCGATATTGTGGACGGCACCGATGAGGCGATTGAAACAATTGCCGCCGCCAAGATTAAGGAAGGCGTAACCTCTTTTCTTGCCACAACGCTTACCACTTCGGAACAATGCCTGACGAAGACCTTTGCCGCCATTGCCCGTTATCAGCAAAACACCCGTACGCAAACTGCCAGGATTCCCGGTATTCATCTTGAGGGCCCCTTTATTAATCCAAGGTTCATCGGCGCGCAGAATCCAGGATTCGTCAGAAAACCTGATAGTGATGAAATTTCTCGACTGAACACAATCGCCCGGATCATGCTTGTGTCATATGCGATTGAAATGGATAATGATCTGGACTTCACTTCGAAACTTTTATCCTGCGGCATAGTTCCGTCTTGCGCCCATAGCGAGGCAACTCATGAGCAATTCCGGCAGGCAAGGCTGAAGGGGCTAAAACACCTTACTCATTTCTGCAACCAGATGTCGCCGCTGCATCACCGGGAAATCGGGCTGGTGGGTGCAGGTCTGATGGATGATGAAGTAATGGTCGAAGCTATTTGTGACAAAGTCCATCT
>CAIKZE010000083.1 GCA_903831825.1 uncultured Lentisphaeria bacterium
AGGCGCGGGGGTGTCCAGAATCAGTTGGTCTTTGGTTTTATTCTGACTACTGACTTCTGACTACTGACTACTGGCTGTTCATGCGGTGTCCAGAATCTGCGAGGCGGTGTCCAGAATGTGGGGAGACCCTGTCCAAAATGTCCGAGTCGTCCGACAGGTCCGACAGGTCCGACAGGTCCGACAGGTCTGACAGGTCCGACAGGTCTGACAGGTCCGACAGGTCCGACAGGTCCGACTAGTCCGTGTCTCCCGCGAATGCGGGAGGCGCGGGGGTGTCCAGAATCAGTTGGTCTTTTGTTTTATTCTGACTACTGACTTCTGACTACTGACTACTGGCTGTTCATGCGGTATCCAGAATCTGCGAGGCGGTGTCCAAAATGTTTTTGCAGTAGTCGTCCGTTGAGGACGGCCAGCCCAGTCTTCCCAGATTATGAAAACCGTTGAGTGGAGCCGGTGTCCAGAATGAGGGGAGACCCTGTCCAAAATGTCCGACTGGTCCGACTGGTCCGACCTGTCTGACTAGTCCGTGTCTCCCGCGAATGCAGGAAGAGGAGACCCTGTTCAGAATGTGGCTGTCTCCCATAGGACTTATAGGCCCCATAAGACCCATAGGCCCCATAAGAGCATTGTGCAAAACAGGTGTCCAAAATGGTGATAAAACTGAAAAGCGTTGTGCGGAAGATGTCTCTAAAAGCTCGGAGAAGTTGGAAAGAGATAAGGTATGCCAGTTTTGCCAAAACTGGCAAAGAGAGGCGTTTTTGGCAAAAACGCCATACTGGAGATGTCTCTAAAAGCTCGGGATGTTCTGTCCCGCGGGACAGAACTTTAGAACTGTTCAACAGGTTATTTCGTCTCGGTCGCCAGAACTTTTTCCCACGGTTCTTTGTAGAACTCGTCTTTATTGGAGAAAACGTTGTATTTGACGATTTGGTAGAATGCGGAAACTCCGTCTTTCCAGGTAATTTTTTTACCTTCGTTATATTTCCGCGGATTGTAGGAAATCGGCACTTCCCAGATGCGGAGCATTCTGGATTTAGCCAGTTTAGCCGTAAACTCGACTTCAATGCCGAACCGCTGGGAATCCAGATTGAGATTCTGCACCACTTCACGGCGGAAAGCTTTGTAGCAGGTTTCCATATCGGTGAGATGGATGTCCGAGAACAGATTCGATATAAACGTCAGGACTTTATTGCCCATTTCGTGCCGGAAATACCTGACCTGACCGGGGGTGCCCATGAATCTTGAGCCATAGACGACGTCGGCCTTATTGGCGGCCAGCGGGGATAACACCAGCGGATAATCTTCGGGATTGTATTCAAAATCGGCATCCTGGATGATGACGAATTCCCTGGTGGCTTCCGCGATGCCCCGGATTACGGCGGCGCCTTTGCCGTGGTTGGTTTCCTGGTAGAGAATCGTGATATTTTCTTTGCCCTTCAAGGTCTCGAGTTTTTCACGGGTGTTGTCTTTGGAGGCGTCATCGACAATGATTATCTCGCCGGTTTCCGGCCTGGCCAGAACCCGCTCGACGATGCCCAGCACGGTATCTTCTTCATTGTATACGGGAATGATGACGCTCAGGCGTTTTTCGATATTGACATTGAGATTGTAATTTAAGAGCATATACTATTCTCCTTAGCTTTTCATGCCGAGTTCAGCAGATCTGGCGGCGGCGGCGGTTACCGCTTTGGCAACTGCCCCTCTGAACGAATTTTCTTCCAGCACCGCCAGTCCGCGGATGGTAGTTCCGCCCGGCGAGGTGACTTGATCGCGCAGCACCGCCGGATGGGTTCCGGTTTCCAGCACCATCAGCGCGGAGCCGGCAACGGTCTGGGCCGCCAGTTTCAGCGCGATATCCCTCGGCAAACCGGCATGGACCCCGCCGTCGGCCAGCGATTGGATGAAGTCGAAAACGTAAGCCGGGCCGCTGCCGCTGAGCCCGGTCACCGCATCCATCAACGACTCGTTGACGCAGCAGAAACTGCCGACCGAGCCGAGAATCTTTTCGGTTTCGCGGATATCCGCGACGGATACTTTCTCCGCGGTCGAATATGCTGAAATCCCCTGTCCGATCAAGGCCGGCGTATTGGGCATTACCCGGACGATCCGGCTGCCGCCGGTGACGGTCTTCAACGTTGCAATTTTAATCCCGGCCGCTATTGATATAATCAGCTTGTCTTTCAGTAAGGAGGATTTTCCGAGAAGGGCGTCCGCAACCTGCTGCGGCTTGACGGCAATGATTACAATATCAGCCTTCGCCAGGATTTTGTCCGGAGAATCAGTATGCACCTGAACGCCGGTTGCCGCATGGAACAGTTTGGCGGACTGGGCGGATACGTCAAACGCCTTGAGGGTTTCGGCGGGAATGCCGTTCTTAACCAGACCGCCGGCGATTGCCGAAGCCATTTTACCGGCGCCGATAAAAACGATGTTGGAACTTTTTTTCACAGCTTTACCCTCTCATCGCGTATTTTAGTTCTGTAGTTTTATCTGAGTTTTCCATTCAAGTGAACGGAATTAAATTTACACGGGGATTTTGAGTAAACAAGTGCGGAAATACGGCATCATCGCCAAAATCTTGCTTTTTAAGCTGCCGGGATTATTCGAATATCGGCGTTTTTGAGGAGTTGTTTTTCTTCATTCCGTCAACCGTTTCATCGACTTTATCTTTGGCTTCATCGGTTTTGTCATTGACTTTGCTCTTGGTGTCATGATATTTATCGGCGACATTGCTGAAAGTTTCGGAAACAGTTTCTTTCAGGCTCGAGGCTTTTTCGGAAATCCCGGAAAAGGAATAGCCGGCTTCTTCAAGTTTCGGTTTCAGGATAAACCAGAACAGGACGGTAAGTACGGCAATAACCAAAATCAGACAACCGACGACTTCTCCGAAAACATTCCCGCTTTTTTTCCCTTCAGCCATGTATGTAAATCCTTAAATTTCCTGATTCAAATCCCAATTTTTGCCACTTGTAAAACTTGAATACAAATATACGACGGCAGAGGTTTAATTTCAATTCTTGTTTGATTCAACCATAATTGTTTTGCTTTTTTCGCCGGACTGGCTATATTCTTTAGCTTTTTACCATGCAACATCCGGGAATATTATGAGTTTGATTTTAGGCATAGAAACCAGTTGTGACGAAACTTCCGCCGCCGTGGTCAGGGACGGATATCAGGTTTTGAGCAACAGCGTTGCGTCGCAAATCGCCAAACATGCGGTTCACGGCGGCGTTGTGCCGGAACTGGCGGCGCGTGAGCATCTGGTCGCGTTGAATCCGGTGCTGTCCGACGCTTTGAATGACGCCGGAGTGACTATGCGGGACATTGACGCCGTCGCGGTGACTAACGGCCCCGGCTTGATGCCGGCGCTGCTGGTGGGGTTGAATTTTGCCAAAGGGCTGGCGGCAAGCCATAAACTGCCGCTGATCGGCATAAATCATTTTATCGCCCATATTTATGCGGCGTTCCTTGATGACGGCGCCGGCCGTCTGGAAGCTCCTAATTCATATCCGATTCTGGCGCTGGTGGTTTCCGGCGGACATACCTCGCTGCTGCTGATTGACGATCAGGGCAGGGCGCGTTTGATCGGCTACACCATTGATGACGCCGCCGGCGAGGCGCTGGACAAGGCGGCGAAACTGCTCGGCCTGGGTTACCCCGGCGGCCCGGTAATGGACAAGATTGCGACGCTTGGCGATGCCAGGCATTTTAACTTTCCCCGGCCGCTTACCGGCAGCGCGGGCAAAGCCGTTCCGGATGAACACAAATTCAATTTCAGCTTCAGCGGGGTTAAAACTTCCCTGCTTTATCATGTCGCCAGGTTGAGCGATAACGGGCATCTGGAAGGGCCGCTGCTCAACGATACCGTGGCTTCGTATCAGGAAGCCGTGGTTGATGTGCTGTGCCGGAAAACTATTGCGGCGGCGAAGGAATTCAGGGCGGCTTCGATAGTGGTCTGCGGCGGCGTCGCATGCAATTCCCGCCTGAGAACACTCATTGCCGAAGCAATTCCTAAAAACACGATGTTGTATCTGGCTCAGCGCAAATACTGCACTGACAATGCGGCGATGGTTGCCGGGCTCGCCTGGCATTTCTTAAAAAACAACGCGGTCAGCGACCTCGGCATAGATGCTTTTGCCCGCTTGCCGATGATAACTCAAGTTCCATTTGTGAGAATTTCATGATTATGAAAACATGTGTGATATTTGACCTTGACGGCACTTTGATTGATTCCCGGCAGGATTTGACCGACGCGGTAAACTGGATGCGCGCCCAATTCCAACTTCCGCCGCTGGCTTTGAAGCAGGTCGTCGGTTATATCGGCAACGGCGTAAAACTGCTGGCGGAACGTTCGCTTAAAGGTACGGATATTACCCTGGAACAAGGTCTGCCGCTGTTGAAAAAATATTATCATGAACATATGGTCGACAATACCTGTCTCTATCCGGGAGTGGCTGAAGGCCTGACCACGCTGCGGCACTCCGGCATTAAGCTGGCGGTCATCACTAATAAACCCCATCCCGCGACGCTGGAAATTTTGAAGAAGTTGAATGCTTATGATGACTTTGACACCATCATCGGCGGGGACAGCGGCTTCCCTCTAAAGCCTCATCCTGCGCCTCTGCTTCATTTTGTGGAGAAATGCGGCGCAATTCCGGCTCAAAGCTGGATGTGCGGAGATCACTATACCGATTTGGAAGCAGGCAGGCGCGCCGGAATGAAACGCTGTTTTGCCGCCTATGGCTTCGGAACCCCCAAAGATGAGCAGTGCGAATATTCCGTTTCAGCCTTTCCAGAATTCGTCAGTCTTTGCCTGAGTCAGCTTTAACTTTAAATAGCGTTCATCTTTGTGAAGCGGGCGCAAAATCAGTTTGATATATATATATTGTAATGTATATTCAGTATTTTTAACGGGCTTTGCTATTTCGCGGAGATAATGGAATTTCAGGAATTATTGGCGGAAATCCGACAGAAAGGTTATAGAAAATATGTTTACAACCCTGGGCAAATATAAAATTGTTCCTCTGTTGACAATTAAGGATATAGAAATTGCGGATGCGCTTAAAGTTGCCGAATCTCTGATTAAGGGCGGACTGCCGGCCATGGAAATAACTTTCAGGCGCTACAGTGACAGCAAAGCCATCCGGGAAATCGCCAAAGAATTTCCGGATTTTCTGATCGGGGCATCCGGCATCCTGAATAAAGATCAGTTTTTGCGCGCCGTTGACTCGAAAGCGAAATTCGCCACCGCTCCCGGCGTTTGCGAAGATTCCATCCGCATTGCCGTAAAATCCCCGATAGTTTTCGCGCCCGGCGCCAATACGCCTTCCGACATTGAACGCATCCTGCTCAACAGTTGCGTGCATTTTCAGTTTTTCCCGGCGGAGGCGTCAGGCGGAGTTGAGTATTTGAAAGCAATTCTGGAGCCGTTCGAACATCTTCCCCTGGACATCCTGCCGAAGGGCGGCATCACTCTGGATAAAATTAAGGATTACCTGAAAATCCCGCAGGTGTACGCGGTTTCTCTGGGAGATGTTCTGCTCCCGGAATATGTTGTCAACAAGCAATGGGATAAAATCACAGAGTCCGCGAAAAGTGCGTTGGGAGCGGCGCTGAACTGAATGCCATCCATTCCGGCTCAAAGTGAATTTTACAGTCGAGGAGCATATAATTGACCGGAGGCGAAAAAAGATTTTTCATCGGCATTGCAACATGCACCGTATTTTCGCTGCTGTTGATTTTGGCCGTCTTGTCCGGCGGCATTCCGCTTGGAGTGCCGGGCGAATGGTGCTGGAACCGGGTACAGAATCTTGAAATTCCAATCTTTGAAATCATCGCCGCAGTCGTTTTTTTCTGCACGGCGGCGGTTGCCGCTTTCTTGACCGATTTCCGTTCCGCTTCCATCTCCGGTAAAATCGCCGGAGTAATTATAATTCTGTTATGCGGCTTGATCATAGATTATCAGATATTGTTGAGCGGCAGGGCCGGCATCAACGAGAATATGGTCGGCATAATCGATAAATATACTTCCGGCTACATGACTGTGGCGGCGACCATAGATTCCCCGGTAAAATATTTTTCTGACTTCACTAAGCCGCAGAATGACCGCGGTTCCACACCGGAACATGTTGACGTACACCCTCCCGGCAACATTCTGGTTTCCTGGCTTGCCTTGAAAGCATGCCGGGAATCCGGCGTTTTGCGTAAATTTGTAAATCAGATGATGCCGAACGGCAGCATTGAGAAAATCGCCGAGGATAATGGAATGGCAATGGCTTCCGCCGCCGCCTTGATGGTGCTGTTGATGCTGTGCGGCATTTCACTGGCGAAAGGCCTCATCCTGCTGTCGGCGTTCATTCTGGCAAAAAATAAATATCCATACGCCGGAATGACGGCATTGGCTTTGCTGGGAGTTCCCGGCGCGATACTCTTTACCGGGCATTATGATCCGCCGTTTTTTTTCATCACCGCCTTGTGCTGCCTGTTTTTCGTGCTGGCCGCCACTGGCAGAAAACCGGCGTTCTTATGGGCCGGTTTATGCGGATTCATGCTGGGACTTGGAACAATTTTCACGCTGGCTTATGGAACTTTGATTCTCCTGTTTTTCGCATTTTTCCTGATAACGGCTTTTGCCTCGGGAAGTATCAGAAGAAATTTGACAACGGCAGCGGTCGCGGCAACCGGCGGTTTTGCCGTAGCGCTGCTCTGCTACCTCTGCGGATTCAACATCATCGGGATCTTCCTGCAATGCCTCCATAACCAAGCCAGATTTCATGCCGCAACCGGACGTTCAGTCGCCTGGACTGTATTAAATTTTTTCGATTTTCTCCTGTTTCTCGGTCCGATTGGCTTTTTTCTGCCGTTTTTCCTGCTTGCCGGAAAAGTTGCGGACATCCGCGGCAAAGGCTTGAAAGCCATCCTGGCTGAAAACGCCGTATTGTTCACGCTGCTTTATGCAGTTGTGCTGTTTTTTATGTGTCTGTCGCCGTTGACCAGAGGTGAAATGGGCAGACTGCTGATATTTTACATGCCGGTTCCGCTGGTTCTGGCCTGCGCCATGATATCAGAACAGCCGTTGAGCAGGCGGACTGCAATCCTGACCTGCCTTGCGGGAACCATGCTGATGACTCAAACCATGATAATGCGAATTGTCCTGAAACTGGTAATCGCAATGTGATTGCACTATTGAATTTTCTCACAGCGGGATTATTTTATGGTTTAATACTAGCATGCGGAATATAATCGTATTATGGCTGACAAAACAGATTTTATTATTTCTGACGAACGCGATAAATGGCTGAAACAGAATGACGAAGAACTATTCCGGCAATGCGGCATGGAAGCGTTCAAGGGCTCCGGCAACGGCGGGCAGAAACGGAACAAAACATCCAGTTCGGTCAGGTTGCGCCATGTGCCGACCGGCATAACCGTGACCGACTGTTCCGGCAGAAGCCAGCACCATAACCGTCACGAAGCGTTGAAGAAACTGCGTTTTCAACTGGCGCTGAATGTCAGAACCGGCATTCCGGCAGTTCCGGAACGCGCGGAGGTCAGTCTGGACAGTCCGGACTATCCGATCTGGACCGCCGCGATGGTTGATCATTTGTTGAAGAATAATTTTTCATTAAAAGATACTGCTGAATCGTTCGGGCTAAGTACCTCAAAATTAGTCAAACTGCTGTACCGGGACCCGGCGCTCTGGCAGGCCGTAAACCGGTTCAGAGAACAGGCCGGACTTCCTTTAATGATAAAAAAAGAATAAATTTTTATTTTTTCGTAACTTTTTATGAAACTGCAACGACTAAACAGGTAATAATGAATCACAGAACCGTATTTCATTATCGCAGTATCCGTAATTTTGACGGTCTGCCCGGTTCTGTCGGAAAGACAAGATGACAGTACCGAGTGAGGCTGAAACAATCAACCGCATTTTAAGCGGGCATATTGATGACTTTGAATTGCTGGTGGAAGCGCACAAGGCCAAAGTGTTCTCCATCGTGAGGAAAAGGGTTCCGCCTGCCGATGTTGAGGAAGTCGCGCATAAAGTGTTTATCGCGGCATTCAAGGCGCTGGGGTCTTTTTCACAGAATAAACCGTTTGGAAACTGGTTGTCCGGCATCGCCGTCAGAACTTGTTGTAATTACTGGCGGGAATGCGGCAGCAGCAGAAAAGTATTAGCGGCCGCTCCTGACAATGAGCAGCTTGAGTGGCTGGAAAAAGTCTGCCGGAGCGATTCAATCGAGAAATTCTCGATATTGACCCGGCGGCAGGAAGCAAAGGAGTTGATCGGTTGGTGTTTCAGTAAATTGTCTCCGGAAGACCGTGCATTGCTGGAAATGATTTATTTCGAAGACTGGCCGCTGAAAGAGGCGGCCGTCGCAATGGGATGGGGCATGGCCAAAACTAAAATCAGGGCGATGCGCGCCAAGGCTAAGATGAAACAGATAATCTCTAAATTGCCGGGAGAATGGAAAAAATGAATAAACACGAAATCAGGAAAGTCGAAGAAGCATTTAAAACGTGCTTTCAGGCTGATCCCGGTGAATATCAGCCAGTGTCTGAATGGCAGCGTGATTTAATGATTAATATCCGTGCAATCGCAATGCCGGCTTCCCGGCCGGTGCGGTCACGGCAGGAAGTAATTATCTGGCGGCTGGCCTGGACTTCACTTGCAGCCTCTCTGATTCTGGCCGCCGTTTTCAGCTTCTCTCAAACCGGCGGCGATGACAGTCAGAACATCGGCAGATGGGAAGACAAAATAGTTGCCATCAACGATATAATAAGGGAATGATGCCAATGGAGAATAACGCTAAAGACGATTTACTTGCTGACGGCGCGGTTGAAACTCCCGGAATAGCGCCGATGGAGAATAACGCGAAAGCAAAAAAAATATGGGGAGCATTTGTGCTGATATTTCTTTCCGGCCTTTTATTGGGCGGAGTTATCGGCTTCTATATTGGCCAACCTCCTGCCCGGCCGAACACAAAAAGCCCGTCTTTCAGGCAGCATATTTTTGACAACTATGTAAATGAATTGGCGCTGACGCCGGAACAGCAGCAGAAAATACGCCCGGTTGTAGATAAAGGCGTTGACCGGATTCAGGATTGCAAGCGGAAGCGGACCGGAGAACTCATTGAGATAATTTCCGGGAACTATGATGATTTAAAAGTTTTCCTGACCCCTGAGCAGTTAAAGAAACTGGAGGAAATGCGTCAGAAGACTCTCGTCCGCATTCAAAGCAGAATGCAGGAAAAATTATAACCGGATATCTCCGGAGAGTAATATAAAAGATTAAGGACTTTAAATGCTTATGAAAAGACGTTTTTTGCTGACTATTGCTTTTGCATCTGCGTTAGCCATTGCCGGAAGCGGGTGTTCCTTCTTTGAAGAAATGAGAGGAACGGATAAGAAATCCATAGAAAAAGAAAAAGCTAAAAAGGAAAAAGAGAAAGAGGAAAAGAAAGAGGATTCGCACATTCCGCCTGACGTTGCGTCCGGGTTGAACGATGTCGAGAAGCAGGAAATGGAAGGTGTTTATAAAAAGAATGAATCTGACAGCAAGGCCGTCAGTAAACGCGTTTTTGGTTTCTAAATAAATTACAGATAAGGAGAGTCTATGAAAAAAAAGTTGCATCATTTTACGCTCATTGAACTGCTGGTTGTGCTAGCCATCATCGGAATATTGGCTGCACTGCTGCTGCCGGGTTTGAATAAAGCCCGCAATAAAGCAAGAAGTATTGCCTGCAAAAGCAATTTGAAGCAAATCGGAATAATGCTTAAATCGTATTCCTCTGATTACAAAACCTACCCGAATGCCGCTAAAATGCCTACGGTAAATACTACCGATACCCCGATTTACAATTTGCTCAAACCGTACGATGCCATTCCTAAAATCTTCCAATGCCCGTCAGATGTATATCCCCGCGGAGACGGCACGGCGTACGCAGACAAAACATTTTTCGATTCGGAAGGCACCAGCTACGAATATGATTTTGTCAGATTCTCCGCTCGCGGCATACAGCGGGTTGAACAAACAAGCAACATAATAATGAATGATTTCACCTGTGTCCACGGCATACCCATGGCAAACGGAGCCATGAACTTTTTGTGGGGAGATGGCCATGTCGGCGACCCGATGGACTTAAAATAATTTTTGCAAATAAAATCAGGAGTATGCGTCGATGAATATGAATGTTAAAAGCAATAAAAAGGTCGTGGCAAAACCATCGCAGTCAAAGAAAAAAATGCTTGTCTGGCTATGCAGTTCGATTGCGGCGGTAGCCGTCATCGCAGGGGGGACATATTACCTTTTCTTTAAGCCCAGCCTGAAGGACGCCCCCCCGGTAAAATCAGACCAGAAAAAAATAGCCGGTTATCTTGCCTCCGACAAATTCAACCAATTATCAATGGATGATAAGAAGACTTACGTCAAACAGCTCAGCGAAGGACAGCCGTGGCGGGTTATGAGAACTCCGGATATTCCTAAAGATGAACAAGCTAAGCTCCGCGAAAATGTGCAGCCGGTTTTTCAGGAAATGCAGAAAGAAAAGCTGGATAAATTTTTCAAGATGTCAAAAGAAGACCAGCAGAAGGAACTTGAAAAAACAGTTGAAGATATGAAGCAGCGCCGGGCAGCACAGCAAGCCCAGGGCGGTCAAGGCGGACCTCCTCCCGGTGGACAGGGCGGACCTCCTCCCGGCGGCGGTGGCGGACGCAATAATCCTCAACGGCAAGTGGCCAGGTATGAAGGGACTGATCCGGTTACCCGCGCCCAACAGGTGGAATATCGCAAAATGATACAGCAGCAGATGCAGAAGCCATCCCCTCCGCCTGCTAAATAATATAAACTGAAACAAAAAATTTGAAGCGCGACAGATTTTAAGTCTGTATTATTAAGCACAAAACTAATAAATTGGGTACTTATTGGGTACTTAATTTGACTTTTGGATGCTGCTTTACTATCTTAAAGCATCATAATAATTCAGGCAGTTAAAACGGGGTGATAAATGGGAAGATCGATAAAAGGGACTTTAATTAAACGTGGGAAGGCTGGAAATTTTTATCTTAAGTACTCTGTTAATGGAAAGCTTTTCAAACAGGCCTTGAAAGATGAAAATGAAAACCCGATTACCAACGAGAAGAAAGCCTTAAAAGCCCGAGACATTATACTTGCACCATACTGGGCCAAAGATGAAGTAAAGCGTCAAGAGATGGTTGTGGCCGCTCTGCATATTGCAGAGGAGAAAGCCGCGATTGCCGATGCTATTATTGATGGCATTGACAATCCGCCATTAACGTTTGCCGGTGCCTGGCAGGCTTATGTCGATGCACAAAATAGACCGCGAAGCGGGGAACGTACGCTGAAAAATTACCAAGGGCATTTCGTTGCCTTTAACGAATGGCTTAATGCTCAGAAGCCCAAGCCAGTTTATCTGAAAGACATTACCCCGGAACATGCAACCAAGTTTGCTGTCTCTCTGAATAAGTCGGGGAAATCAGCGAATACTTTCAATAAATATACTTCATTCCTGCGGTTGTTTTTTAAGGTATTGGCAAAGACTGGGCAGATCAGTAGCAATCCGTTTCACGAGGACACAATAACCAGACGCGATTTAAGCACTAATTCACGCAGGGAATTATCTATCGATGAATTGAAAAAAATACTGTCAGAGGCCACCGGCGACATGGCTTTACTGCTGGGGCTTGGAACATTTACCGGCTTGCGTCTTGGTGATTGCTGCACTTTGCAATGGAAAGAGGTTGATTTAATAAACCGTATTATCAAACGCGTCCCCAATAAAACCGTGAAAAAACGGAAGTCGGTTATAATCGGTATCCCAGGGCCGCTGTATAATTGTCTTGTAGAGATACCGATAAAAAGCCGTGGCGATTATGTACTGCCTGAATATGCCAGAATTTATCTAGGTAGTTCCCATGGCAAAGCTTATATAAGTAAACGGATACAAAGTTTTTTTGAAAAGACGGGTATTCAAACACAACAGAAAGGTACCGGTAAGACCATTGATCCAGAGACCAAAGAAGTAAAAGACACAGGTAAGCGGGCTGTTGTCGAAGTCGGATTTCATTCTTTAAGGCATACCTATATTTCAATTCATGCTAATGCTGGCACTCCGCAAGCTATTATTCGAGATAATGCTGGCCATTCTAATCAGCGGATGACTTCAGAATACACACATATCAGTATGGAGGCAGCCAGACGCGTTGCCGGGGCCTTAGAGGCTCCGTTTATGGATGTTATTCCAGTTGAACCAGAGCGCGGACAATTGGCGGAACTGTCCCAAACACTACCCATTGAAAAGATCAGAGAATTTTTAAAAAGCCTGGAGAATAAATAAAATGAAAAGCGATGGAACAAATAGCATACAACAGTACCCGGTGACGTTTGATTCTACAACTAACCCGATATTAACTGAAGTGTTGAATATACTGCGACCCAATAACAATAACGAGAGGCATTTCTTGCGCTTAGATATTTACAACAGACTGTGCGGTCGCGAAATTCATAACCATGGAACTTTTTACCGTAATATGCCAAAAACAGGCAAGATGCCAAATGAGTTTAATGCAGGCGATGCTGAAGCTGATTATAGAAAGCAAGACGATGCTGAAGCTGATTATAGAAAGCAATTAGAAATGTTAATGAACGATATTTACAATATTGAAGCCATCTTCCGGAAAGATCAAACGCAAACAGATTCAGAGTTACAAAATGCCGATGCTGCTGTCAACAATATGCCGGATATAGCCGGAATTCTGGATATCAAGGAAACACTTTCGGACAACATTCAATTTCTGAGGGAACATTGCGAGAAGTTTAAGTTTGCTGACATCATTGTAAGTATTGAAGGAAAGCTTCAACATATCAGATGTACAGATATAGAGTCATTCAAAAAAGATTTTTTTAAATATGCGGGAGCTGGATTAAGACCGGGTAATATCCCTGATTTTGAATTAGATTACTCCCGGTATGGCTACCTTGTAACAGAAATCCAGCACGTTGCGAATCTTATATCCGGCAATTTTGAAGCGGGATCTTTTTCTGCAATAAGTGTTGGTGAAATGCTTAAGGATGTATATTCCATTGCCTACTACTTCGAATTATTTTACTACCAGCTATTCGATAAGGATATTATTGCTGGCAGCAAGGTTCACAAAGCCGAAAGCATCGCTGCTAAAAAAACGAATGAAAGGAAGCAAAAACATTATCCTTGGTTAAAAGAGATAGCAGTTACGATGGTCAAGGCGCATCCCAATTATTCAATTACTCGCGCGGCACAAGATCTGAAGAAAGTATGGGATAAAGAGAGTTTTCGCACACTAGTTAAAGATAAAGACAATAATCAGTATATAGAAAAAGAACTTACTATCAGCACAAAAACCATAAAAGACGTAATTTGTAAGCTGGAACTTGCCCCTCTTAATAAAACAAAGAAAATCAGAAAATAGTTAGGAAAACGGTGAGCGTTTTCCCAATGTTTATCGGTTATAGTCCTTATATATCAAATGCATCCTGTGTAGCAAAATGTTACTTCAGGCGACTGCAAAAATATAAGGACTTGTATCATGGAAATCTCAAGACGCATCACACCCGAAATCCTGGCGGCCGCAACTGGCATTTTACAGCCGTATTGCCCAAGCCTCTCCGCCACCGACCTTGTGCAGGCGATCAGCAATCACCGCTCGGAAAAAACTAAGCATCAGACACTGCAGCCGTCCCTGACTTACTCTGAGTTTGCCAAACTTGCCGGCATCTCCTTGCCTTCTGCGCATCGCATGGCTGCCCGTGGAGAAATCCCTAAAGTGCGTATCGGGTTGCGCTCAATCAGGATCCCCTATGCTGCTGTAGAAAAAATACTGAACGGAACTCAGTCACAGACAGAGGTGGAAAAATGAGCCGCGAAAGAGTCGATCAGGCCGGTCTCGAACACCGGCCTGATCCTGAAGCGGAAACTGAACCTGATAAGAATATATCCTATGACGAACAAGAAAGCAAACAGGGATCTTCTAAGCGGAATAGTGCCCCAAACGCAGAAAGGCTTCAGAAGAAATACCAGGCTGCTCTTCGCAACATCCCTGCTCCTGGAAGAGGTTGCCATCCGAAACTGCTCGGAGTTGCGAATCTTGGAGTAAACGCCGGACATGACAGGCAACAAATATTCGACCATATCCGTGCATCAATACCGCCTGGTTCACGAGTTGTACCGGATGCTGAAATCATGCAGGCCGTAGACAAAGCCCTAGAAGATCCGGCGGCGAAACCGCCGCGCACTCCAAAACAGATTTCGCGGATTGTCAGGAAACTTAAAAGCCCTGAGACCGCTCAGGCCGTGCGGCAAATTATTATTGACCGGGGAGGTACTGTTGAGCCCAATGAGCTATCACAGCGATCACCCGTTCTGATTGACGGATCAGAACCGCACATGATTCCTTTGCTCCGTACCCTTTATTCTCCTGATAACCTGATTTTTATCGGGCGTCGGACTGATCCGGGCGTTGTCGGAGATTCTATTCGTACAGCAGCCGAGTGGATTGCATTTTTTCAAGAGAAGTTCGAAATGGTGATGCGTATGCCGGAAGCAACACGTGGAGCGTGTTATGAGTCCTTGGCGGAAGAATTCCCGCATATCATGCCGAACCCGCTATCTGGCTTGCAGGAAAAATCCAAAACCGGCAAGAAGACTTTCCGTGGAGATGCTTGCATCAGTGATTTTCGCTTTGCCGTGGGTGAATTCGACGTGCTCTCTGTAGACAAACAGCTCAGTTTCTGGCGCGGCCTCGGCTTGCCTGTTTGCGCGGCAATCCATTCCGGCGGAAAGTCAGTCCACGCCTGGCTGCGGGTCGATGGTGTGAAAAATGCGAAAGACTGGGAACGTATCGTGGAAAATGGATTTTTCCCGATGCTGGGCAGCGTTGGTGCTGATACATCCTGCAAAAACGAAAGCCGCCTTTCCCGCCTGCCTGGAATGTTTCGCACTGAAAAAAATCAGTGGCAACGTTTGCTGTGGCTATGCCCGGAAGGCGGTGCGCTATGAGTGACATCGCTCAAAACATGGTAATAAAACTGGAAGAGTTCACCCAGTCGGCAGCACAGATAGATAATGATTCTGATCTTGCCGCCAGAATATACGGACCACCATTGGTTGATCTCAGTACAGACAGGTATGAAAAGTATGAAATTAATCAGAAATATTTTGCCGGACGTTTTTTTCAAGAAAATCTCGTTATCTACGATCTGACTACGAACAGGTTCTATCTTTATGACTTTGAAACGGGGCTTTGGAAATGGTCTTCGGATTCGAGCCTTTCTCACCGGTTCGGTCAGTTTTTTCAGCAGATTATTATGCAGCAGAGGCCGGAATTGCTGTCCAGGCGCACCAGCAGCTTTTTACAGAGTTTAGTGGAAATGCTGCGCGGTATTGCAGAAAGGGAAGCTGCATTCGTGAAATCCAGCACATATATCCATGTTGCCAACGGAGTGCTCGAAATAGACCCGGTTACCGGAAATTATGAACTGAAACCGTTCGATCACGCATATTTCAGCCGTAACCGCTCTGAAATCTTATGGCAGCCGGATGCTCTGTGCCCACGGTTTATTGTAGAGCTTCTGAAGCCGGCGCTATCTGACCATGACATCGAGTTGATACAGAAGTGTTTCGGCCAGTGCCTGCTGGGTATTAATCTTACTCAACGGATATTGATACTCCGTGGCACTCCCGGCGGAGGGAAATCTACGGTGGTGGAAATCATTGAGAAAATCATCGGGATCTTCAATGTCGCCGAGTTGCGAGTCCAGCATCTGGCGCAGCGTTTTGAGTTGATCCGGTTTATCGGCCGGACACTCTTAACTGGCAAGGATGTGCCTGGCGACTTTTTGAATTCAAGCCCGGCACATATTATCAAGAAGCTTACCGGAAATGACCTGATTGAAGGCGAGGTTAAGGGAGGAAATCAGTCCTTCCAGTTGCGCGGCAACTTTAACGTAATAATAACGTCTAACAGCCGCCTGAAAATCCAGCTTGACTCTGATGTCGGAGCATGGCGCCGGAGGTTATTGATAGTGGATTACGAGCGTCCGAAACCGGAAATAGTTATCCCCAATTTTGGCGACCTGTTAATTGAGGAAGAAGGACCAGGAATACTGCGATGGGGATTGGAAGGCGCGGTCAAGCTGCTGAAGGACGTCGCAAACGGCGGCATACGCTTGACTGAAACCCAGCAGAAACGAGTTGACGATCTGTTGTTCGAGTCCAATTCCGTTTTCGCCTTTGTCGGTACCTGCGTTCAGGTTGCAGCCGGCTCTAACATCACTACCGCTGAACTCCAGATTGAATATCTGGATTATTGCGAGCAGCAGGGGTGGCAGGCATTACCGGCACGCCGCTTTCTGCTGGAGCTTCCGGATGCAATGCTTACTCTGCACCGGGCCGTTAAAAGAAACGATATAATTCGAGATGGGAAAAGCAACCGTGGATTTACTGGTGTTGCTTTCACCCGGCTGGGCAATTCAACAGGAGAAGTTTAAAATGAGACTTAAGTTTTGAGCTCTCGGACGCTTCGGACGGATGTTTTGATGTTACGCTTACATACGTAAAGCTATAGATAGTTATCAATAATAATTAAAGTCTTATTTACATGTGTATGCGCGTAAGTGACAGAGAAGCGTCCGAAGCGTCCGAAAGTATGTCGTTTGGCCCAAGAAACTATTAAACAGGAGGAAAAGCATGATTCGGTTGAACATGAATTCGGATAAAGAGCGAGGGGTGAGTTGCAGCCGGTATACCAGTTACAAGAAAAGATTATATAGATCAAATATTAAGGATTAAAATGAAGACATTAAAATTATCGTTGAACCGCAGTTATAACCCAAAGCAGCCATTCAGGATGTGCGGATCGTGGTTGAGTATGTCCTTATTAAGCGCTGGGCTAAAATGATGCGGAAGCGGTGTTTGATGACCTTGCAAACTTTTAATATGGGAGAATAAAATATGAACTTACGTGCTGTGAAAAAGTATACAACAAAATTAACCAAGGAGGTGATAATCAATAACAGTTTCAGCTCGCTGCTCTAAGGCAAAGGGCACGGCAATGTTTACGATGAGCAACCCTGATGAGTGCGCGTCAATTGCCACAATGGCAGGTTGACAGAGAATTTAACAAATTTTGCTTTAAACAAAAGCAAAAAAGGAGAAGAAAAAATGGAAAGAGATTTGAAACCGGCGTTAAATCGGCCCCAAACCGGAACAACTACCACGAACAGAATGGCAATGCAATTGATCGCATTACTGGAACAAGTGTCCCGTCAGATGGAGTGCATCATGCTGAAAAACGGAATCCCCGCAGAAATGGCGAAGGCAGATGTCGCGACCTTTATGCACGCCGGGACCAGTGCGCTGTCGGTAAAAGAGGAGACTCCGATCGAGCAAAATGATTGGCAGAAAAGCCCCTTACTTACGGCTGCTGTCTCGAAATTAGTTGATTCAAAATTATCAACAACAGTTCCAGAGCTCGTAAACGCCATGCTGTGCTGCAACAAATTGTATTTGATGCCAGCTATTACCATAGGAGGTCTTGTGAGAACAGCAGCAGAGATGCGTGACTATTTAAGCAAAAGAGGTGTTATTCTTAAATTCGAGAAGGCGTGGAAACCGGAAGCCCGATTCGCCGACAAGAATTTATTCGGATGTAACTGTTTCATAATCAAGTCTAAAGGGAAAGTTTCCAAACGAATTGAGACTCTCAAGGTTACATTTAAGGGCAAATGCTTTATCAGCGTTTTGCTCAGCCACCCGGAACTTGAGCCAATGGACGCTTATCTGAAGACATTTACGCAAGAAATATTATAACTATTAACCCAAGGCGGCGCAGACATAGTCGGCTGCCCGCCTTAAACTAAGGACAAGAAGAAAATGAAAGAAACGATTAAAACCAATGTCAGTGAAACCCAGTCATTGGAACTCTCAACCGCAACCCCGGCATCAAAACCGGATGAAGTATTCCTCATTGACCCCGCAACAGAAATTCACCCGCTTGCTGCGATCTTCCCTGAGATGGAAGGCGAAGATTCTGAGCAATTGAAGACCAGCATCGCTGCGGCAGGCCAGCAGGTTCCGATTATAATGTACAACGGCGTACTGCTCGACGGTCGCAACCGCTTAAATGCCTGCCGGGCGCTGGGCATCACGGTAAAAGCCGTAGAATGGCAAGGTACTGGCACAGCGGAAGAGTTGATTATCGCACTGAACCTGCACCGACGCCACTTGACGGCCAGCCAGAGGGCCGCGCTGGCGGTGAAGTTGCTGCCGGCGTTAGAGCAGCAGGCGGCTGAACGGATGGAAGCAGGTGTTTCCAACCCTAGTGAAAAAGTTCCCCAGGGTAGAGCTGTCGATCTCGCCGGCACACAAGTCGGGGTCTCCGGGAAAACTGTTGCCAAGGCGCGAAAGATAGCTGAAGCCTCAGAAGAAACTTACCAGGAACTCCTCAGCGGTAAACTTACTCTTGCCCAGGCAGCAAAGGAGATCAAGGCCGCGGATGCGCCGGAGTCGCAGCCTGAGTTAAAACTATTGTCCGCGCTGGAAGTAATCGAAAAATTAGTTAGAATGGCCCCAGACGAGCTTATCAGCGACATTCTCGCCCTCGCAGAGGAAACCACCAAACCAGTCCGCAAAACCATCCGGAGTTGCTTTAGATTCGAAGCGCCGGGCACCGAAGCGGAAACAGAAGCTGGAGATGCTGACGCGGACGTTGATGCTGATGCAGAAGTGGACGTTGAAGCTGAAGGTTATACAGAGGCTGATGCTGACGCTGTCATCTAATTTCTAACCTGACCACCTCCCCGGGAACGGTAAAACGTTTGCCTGGGAGGTTTTTATTGCATCTAAAGTCCAGGCGCGGATGGAGCTATGCCAGGAGACTTTCATAAGTGATCCCAAGCCCAGAATGCAGTTTGCGAATCATTGCCAGGCTGAGATTCCTTTTTTTATTAATGACATCGTAAAATCGGCCGGTTGATCCGAAATACTCCTTCATGTCAACCGGCCTGAGCCCCTGCTGTTCCATACGGAATTTTATGGCCTCGACCGGGTCGGCTTCAACCGCCGGATAATGTTTGCGGTCATACTCCTCTATTAACATACTGAGAATCGCCAGCTGCTCATATTCAGGTGTATTCTTCCGCGGGTCGGTTTTAGCCAAAGCCAGAATCTTTTCCATTACCGCATCATACTCTTTGCCGGTTTTAACCAGATGAATGTTGTTCATATTATCATACTCCTTTAAAATGTCTTTCCATTGTATTCTTCATGCGTGCCGATCCATTCTATAAATACTCTGCCGGCCACAATCACGACAACTGTAACAAGACGGTAGTTATTTCCTTTGATATTAAATATCACAGTATTGCCATTCAGCACACTCGCAGACGGATAAACTTTTTTAATGTCATTGAAAGACTGCCAGTCAGAATTTGTTACATCCTTAACCCATGCATCTATTTGCCGGCGGCAGTCACCATGTTTCTTTTTGAATTTATCCAGCGTTCTTAAGCCGACTACTTTCATCGTGTTCCTCAGTTGTTGATATGTTTTATTATAGTACCATATTGGTACTATAGCAAGCATGGAGCAGCATATTTTATAATTTTTATCTACTTTATTATCACCGGCAGCTTCAACTTGACCAAGTCCGCCGAAAACCGGGAACTCCGAGAACCTGCTGGTCATCCGCAGCCCGGAGCTGGCCGGGAAGTATGCCGATAACATGAGGAGGCAGCTGCAGCATTCAACTGTTTACGAAAGCAGCCGCTGACTCATTTAAAACCAATCAAAAAAACAGCAAAAACCGACGCCGACCGACGCCTAATCAACGCTCTCCAGAGGTGTAATTCTGTCAGCTTTTGGGGTATAATATTCATTTTAGTCTGGAATACACTAAAATTTTTTTGTATAGTGGATTCATGCTAACCATTTAATAATCAACAACAATCTCCAAATAAGGTAGCGAAATACACCATGAAACAGTGGACAAGGCGGGCGGCGTGTCAACGCGCATTAATATTAGCCGTATTTTGAGCATTTTAAATGGTGTCACTGACAGCTGCAGAACGGTGTTACTCGTTGAATTAACTGCTATCAATACTTCGCGTTTCCACGCGTTGACTTACTGCGTCTGCATTCCTGATAGCGGCCCGGATGGGCATGATGGCCTTGATGATGCCCAAACAGGTTAATGCCTCCCGCCTGCGGCTCATAATCAATGCTTGTATTTATGGTTTCAGTTGCTATTCTTATAGTTACAGCATTTTAAATAATGTTTTGCAGAGGTTAAATTGATGAGGGGTTGCATAATTTACCGGACGGGAATCACTTCTGTCCAGTAATGGTTAATTTAGTCGGTCTGGGTTCAGGCTGACGCAAACCGGAGCGTTACCTGCCGGAGTTAAAGAGTAATATCGAAATATGTTTCTGGCCATGGAAAGATTTTCGGTTCTAAAATAATCATCATGGCGTATAGGAAGAAGAAGAATGAATCTCTATGTCGGCAACCTCTCGTTCAAGACCACAGACGCATCACTCCAGGCACTATTTCAGGCGCACGGCCAGGTCCAATCGGCTCGCGTAGTCATGGATCGCGATTCCGGACGCTCCAAAGGCTTCGGCTTCGTCGAAATGGACAACAGCGCGGAAGCCACGGCCGCAATCAATGCACTCAACGGCACTGATCTCGACGGCAGAAGTATCAATGTGAATGAAGCCCGTCCGAAACCTGAAGGCGGCGGTCGCCCCAGCAGCGGCGGATTCGGCAGCGGTGATCGTCGCGGGGGCGGCGGAGAGCGCAGCGGTGGTTACAGTGGCGGCGGCAATCGCATCTGAACCGGACACCGGCTCTGGCTGGTATGGCAACAGTCTCTTCCGGACGCCTGGGATTGCGTCCGACCCGGGCTTTGCGGGTAACCACGTCAAACACGCCGAAGTCACGCAACTCTACCGTGCGTCCGGCGGCGACTTCATCCGCCAGCGTGTCCAGTAACAGTTGCACCGCGACAGCCACATCCTGCTGGAGCAGGCCGGTCGCCCTGGCTATCTTTTCCACAAAATCGCGTTTGGTCATTGACATGGTATTAGCCTCATATGGTTTCGTTTTTTCCTCTCCGGAAAAACCTTAAAAAGACGGGTCTTGCAGCTGGACACGTCCAGAATCTGCGGGGATTAACCGGGGGCAGAGAATGAATCGGGGAATACTCAAAGCCGAAAAAGGAATGAGATGAAAATAACGATATCAGTAATTGCCTCTTTGCTGGTTTTGCTTTGCGCCGGGTGTCAGTCGCCGTTATCTATAGCCGCCTCGCGAAGCGATATAAATGCCGTAAAAGAGCTTCTTGATAAAGGCGCGGATGTCAACGAGAAAAATGCTTTGCATGGCGGCACTGCCCTGAAAGCCGCAAGTTCAGCGGGTCGGGTCGAAATAGTAAAACTTCTGCTTGACAGAGGGGCCGATGTGAATTTGGAATCAGGCAATATGGGGTGGACCGCTTTAAGCGCGGCGGCATGGTTTGGACACCATGATGTTGCAATGCTATTAATAGAGCGGGGTGCTGACATAAATATAGCTGTTGCGGGACTGCGCCGCGGAATC
>CAIKZE010000084.1 GCA_903831825.1 uncultured Lentisphaeria bacterium
AGTAACAAAAAAATTACAGACAGGAAGAACTTTTCGCTGATTTTGGGCAGAAATACGGATGAAAAGTTTGTGATGTGCTCAGCAAGGAAACAATTTCCTACAGAAAATATGCTAAAACACTTTTCGGACAGGGTCTAGCTAAGACTCACCACATTGACCAATAAAAGTTATTTTTGCAAAGATTGTCAAGTTCACAATTAACGCCTGTATTTTTTTGAGCAATAACTGATTGAGAAGCATTCCGGGCGTTGTCAAGCCGTTTTTGCAACTCTTGGAGCCATGCCTCCTGCTTTGCAAGCCTTTCCTTGTAATATTCGGTTTTGGCATTGTATTTCTCTTCAAGCTTTGCCTTAATCAATTCCAATATCTTCGGGTCCTTGGTCTTCTGATATTCACTAAGCATCTCATGAACTTTTTCTGATTCAATCTTATAGTCTTTTCTCACTTTTTCTCTGAGCGCTTCCATTTGTTGCTCTTTAAGCTTTTCCCAAACTGCTTTGTTACTTTTGATTGCCGCATATTCTTGAGGATATTTAAGCTTTATCAGGTATTCTGGAATAGTCATTTGGGGGGCATCGGGATTGTTCTGCGGTGCTTTCTTCTGGTTAGTTAGGCTTTCTTGAGTTTTAACATTTTGAGACAAATTTCCTGCGGACTTGTTCGTTGTGGCAACGGCAGATTTATCAACGGAAACGGTTTGCTCTTCAGCATCGGTAAGCAAAACGCCAAAGATAATGATAACTATTGCAATTAATGTTTTATTGTTCATAATTTCCCTCAAACTATTTTTATTTATCCACTACTTAATTTCCAATACAAAAACCTTATTTATCCCACAACTTACGAAAAAACAAGTCATAGCTCTAGCGGCCATATAAAATCAGTATTCTTGCAGATAGTATCAATTTCTTTATTGATTACTTGATCTTTTTCCTCAATACGCTTTTTAAGCGATTCTTTAAAGTTTTCGATCTCTGTCTGCAAATCCTTAGTATTTTGTTCGAGCGTTGAAACAATTTTCTTGTACAACTCAATTTTACGATCATATTTTTCCGTAGCTATAGTCTTGAGTTGTTCCCGCAACTTAGGGTCTTGGGTTTTCTGATATTCATTGACTAAATCATGAACTTTTTCGTTTTCAGCTTTATAGTCCGCAAGAACTCTTTGCTTGAGCTTATCCATTAGTTCTTTAGATTTAACAGGATCGCTGACTTGTTTTATTTCATCATATTCCTTGGCGTATTTGGTCTTAAAAATAGCACTGTTTATTTCTATGTGTGTCTTCCTTGCTTTAGCGAGAGACTCTGCCTCCTCGGCCTCTCTTTTCCTTTGTGCATGCCATGATAGCCACGCCTTATCAAATTCCAAGGCAAATGACCTTATGTCTTTAGTTTTTTTCAAACTTCTCAGTTTGACTACCATGTTATCCCGCAGAAAAATTATCTCGCCTTCGGGATAACTGAAAGACTTTTTGCCAATAGGCATTCTTTCAATGCTGACGACGGGAGATTCCACCTTAAGGTTCTTGCTCGTAGCATCGACCTGCGCCTCTTTGTACATTTTTTCATACAATGAATCAATCTGCGCGGTCTTTCTAGCAAACATAAATTCCGCAAAAAGTTTATCCTCATTCATATCCATTACAAACTTATAACAAGGCGATTTGGTTGCCGCATCCCAATAATCGGCATATACCCCTGAGCAACTTTTCAAGGATTGAAGACCATTAAACCAAGTGTCAGCAGGATCATATTCTGTAGGAATTTCTTTTGGGGATGGCTTAGGCCTGACAAAACCAGGCGGAAAAGCGTAAGTTCCAGTCTGGATGCCATTTTCATTCCAAACGGTTTGCAACCCCCATTTACCAGACGTTTTAGTAACATAATCTTGTAATCCTTCACTAGGGAAAAAGTGACAAAAGAAACCTGTATCTCCGGAATTATTTTCTATACCAGACTCACTAATATAGTCATGTGAGTCCGGAATGTAGTCAACTCCGTGGACTATAGAGAAAGCAAATCTCGTAATAAAAGATTTTGAATCTCCGACAATACATCCGCCATTCCAGAATGTATTATTCAATAGATTCATATGTTTTATTGTTGAAATACATGGATATTTGACCCAAATTGTTCCTCCGCCGCCTATATTTGTATATCTAATTACTTCAAAATCAATAACATTTTCATTCGGATGCTGTTTTCTGAATGCGGGAAACATGTCTTCATGGGCATAAACGTCCGACAACACTCTGTGAGAAAGTTCCTGATAATCTTTCGAAAATTTTTCAAGTTCTTTAGCCTGACCTTTGCGCACATATATACTTTGCTGGTTATTTTTGATATTTATCCGGATTAATTTCTTAATAAAGTTGTCTTTGGCATAAATATTATATTTTATGTCAGGCGCAAAGGAAAATAACAAGGAGAACGCTTGGTCATAATCTTTTTTTTCTTCGTCTGACATAAGTAATTCAGAAAAATAAATTTTCCCAGGCAGTGAATAACTGGGATTCTCGTTATATGTGGATGAGATTTTTTTATCCTTAGCGGCCGCCTCAAGAACCGATTCGTAAATTACAGGACTGAAAAGTATTACATTTAAAACTTCATCCCCACGGACACTCATAACTATCAACAGCAATATGCCGCACAATATCTGCCTCATCTGTCGCCTCCCTTGCTGCAACAATGTCTTCTATCGTGTTCGAGCCTTACCGCTTCAGCCTGATTTTTGCCGGCAGGCTTTTGCGCGTCGTGAATGCTATCCTCTTCATAAGGGAACAGTGCAAAACACCGGTTCTTTTATGACAGTTTCTTCAATAATTGACTTCTAACTATATACTAATTGGCGCGGCATTCCACATTTCTTTCACAAATTCGCCAATTTTGACGAAAATAATATCGTTCCTGTCTCTTAACAACTTTACGATACCTGTTTTATCGCTATGGGAACTGTAAGCGGAAAATTTCCGTCACTTTATCTGTCAAATAAAAGTTCAGGAGGAGGGATGCAAGGGGGAAACCGGAACTGTCCGGGTTTCCCCTGCAAACAAATAATTGTTTTCCACTCCTCGCCACCGGCGGCTCGCCGGGCGTGATCCAACGTCGAAACGTTGGTCGCCGGAACGGCGAAATGCCAAAGGATTTTTCTGTTAAGCTTCATGTTTTATCCTGTATATCCTGCGTATCTCTGTTAAATCAGAAAGCCGGTCAGGCGACCGGCGCTCCCAGGGTTAAGTCTCATTTCCTTCATGCCCTTCATGGTGAAGTGTATTTGTCTTTTTCGTGTTCTTTCGTGCTTTTCGTGGTAAAAGTGTATTTAAATGTTTCTTTGGGTTGCAGCTATGCCGAGCTAAGATTTCAACGGCAGAGAAATACCTCCGTTTTGTATTTATGTGGCAGTTAGTTAAAGCATAAAACATATCTTTATGGCAATAATACAAGGTATATTAATGATATTTGTGTCAGTATTATAGGGTATTACTGGAGCATAGGTATCTGGCACAGAAATTGGGCCATCGGGATACAGAACTTTGGCATTAGTGTTTTCTTAGCTTATCGCCTATCTATTTTTGAGCATTTTGCCGGATTTATCAACAGCGAATACAACTACAGCGACGCTCTAATGCTTCCGTAATTTCTTTAATTCTCTTTTCTTCCATTTTTCAGGTTCGGAATGCAGATGCATCACCGATACAATAAGCAACACATCAGAATTTACTTTGTAGATTACGCCATAAGGGAATCTGTTTGTCTGACATCTTCGCGTTCGTCTTGATATTAGCGGCCATGCTTCCGGAAAGTCAATAATTCTTTTCAGAGTTCTTTTAACCTCGTCAAGAAACTCATAGCCTAGATTCTCCTGTGACAAGTTGAAAAAAGCGACGGCTTCCGCAAGATCAACTTCAGCGGCTTCAAGAAATTCAATTCTTGTCATTTTCTCTTTGATTCCAATTTCTTGAAGACTTCTTGTGCGGGAACTGATTTCATTTCTCCGCGTTCATACGCCGCAAGCCTGTCCTCAGCCTCTTCAGCCCAAAGCTTGTCTATCCTGTTTCTCTCGCTTTTGGAATCCAAGGAGAAGAAAAGGTGTTCAATGAGTTCAATCCGCTCTATTGGCGGCAATTTTTCCGCCGCCTCATATATTTTCAATGCCTGTGTCGTCATAATAACCGTCTCCTGATTTCAATTGAATAATATATCATGGGTGCCCCAACATGCAATAGCCAATGACTGACAGCCCGTATTGCTACCGGACGTATCTCTTTGTCAGGCGCTCCGGCCTGACTCTTGTCCGCCGGTGGCGGATTGGAGTGCGGCTCCCATGGCTATCAAGCTAACCCAAGATGGACTCATTTGAACACCCAATATCCAACACTCAATTTCCAACCAGGGAAGGACTGAAATTAACTTGGACATTGGATATTTCCCGCCTTGCGGGATCCCGTTTTGCGGGACGCGTTATTGGATATTCAGTTCAAAAATCCTTCGCCGTTAAATTAGCGTCAATTAGCGTTCATTGGCGGTTAAACCGGTTTTTACCGTCCAAACCGTGATTTTCAAAATGCGTTTTACCGCATTATTTGAGCCCACTTTCACAGTTTGCGTTGACAAAAACTCCTATATATGTAGACTTTGATTTAAATTTTATAATTTTAAAATGGGGAACTATGGATTAATTGAAAATTGAAAGTTGAAAATGGGGAAGCATAAAAACTGATTTACCACGGAGGGCACGGAGAACACAGCGCGGCGTAGCCGCAACCAAAGGAAACAGTTAAATACACCTTAACCACGAA
>CAIKZE010000085.1 GCA_903831825.1 uncultured Lentisphaeria bacterium
GTAAATGAGTACAGAAAATTTAAATTATTGATTAATGAATGGGTTGAACTTGGCATTATGAATTCAAAATTACTGATGAAAACAAATGAACGAAAAAAAAGCTAGAATTGAGGCTGTTTTAATTAGCATTGAACAGCCCTGGGTGGCGCTGAGGCCGAGTTCCTCCGCAATGTCAGTCATATTCAAATCACGACCGAGCCTGGTCCGCATGATTTTTTCCGCCTTGCCCGCAATCCTGGCATCCGGACGTTCCGTTCCGGCGGAACCGCGGAAAACTTCGGCGGTGTCGATAATCATCCGGCAAAGAGTGTTGCGCAAAGACGCGCACTGTAAGAAATCCGGTTGTTCCAGGTTGGCGAACTGCTCAAGCAGCCGCTCCGCCTGGAATTCGTAATGGTCCGGAGCTCGCCGGACGCAATTGCCGGCGTCCTTGAAAATCCTTTTCAGCTCCGCGATATCCGGAGCGGAGAACGGCGTATTCAGCCGGCAGTCCGCCGTTTCCAGGTCAAGCACAAACCAGAACAGCCAGCACGGACTGATGATGTTGCCCTGTCCCTGATGCGGGATCTCCGGTTGAATCGCCGCCAGCGTTCCGCCGGAAAGGAAGAGTTCGGTGCCGTCTTCCAGCAGCCAGCAGGCGTCGCCTTTCATCACGTAAGTAATCTCCACCCCCTGCGGATGGGTATGCGGTAAAAGGCGCACCGTATGCAGATAATTATGAAAGCCGCCGGAGAAAATCATCGGCAGCCCGATGTCCCGGCCGTTGAAACCGTAATGCAGATTCGCCATTTGTATAAAATCCTGCGGTTAATTTTTATGAACGCATTATACATGAATATAATGTATTTTATAATATATTTCCATAATAATAATTTTTTTGAAAGGATTTAGTATGATGATGACCGCAAAAGAAAACATGATCAGGACTATTAAGTTTCAGGATCCGGAACGGGTGGCGCATACCCTGACGGAGTCTTGTGGCGATGACATTGCCGGTATCGGCATGTGTCCCAATGTTGATGCCCGTTCCAGCGGTAAAGGCGGCAATAGTACCGATGAATGGGGCGCGGTCTGGGAAAATATCGGCGTCTGCAACCTCGGCGAAGTCAAGGAATACCCGCTGAAAGACTGGGCGGATTTTGCCCGGCTGAATATCCCCGATGTCGAGGCGGAATCCCGCTGGGCGTCGCTGCCGGAACAGCTTGCCAAGGCGGATAAGACTAAGTTCCTGATGTCCGGCGGCGTTTCCCTCTACGAACGGATTCACTTCATCCGCGGCCTGGAAAATACCTGGACTGACATCTATCTGGAGCCTGAAAATCTGCAAACGCTGATTGATATTCTGGTGGAGATGAACCTGAAGGCAATCAAACGTTACGCCGCTTTCGGGACCGACGGCTACATGTTCTGTGACGACTGGGGCCTCCAGAACAAGCTGATGATCTCCCCGGCCAAATGGCGCGAATTCTGGAAACCGGCCTATGCCAAAGTTTATAAAGCCGCCCATGAGGCTGGAATGCTGACTTTCCTGCACAGTTGCGGTTACATCCTGGAGATTATGGACGACCTGATCGAGGCCGGGCTGGACGTGGCCCAGTTGGACCAGCAGTTGAACATGGGACTGGACGCCTTAAGCGCTTATAAAGGCAGAATAGCGTTCTGGTGTCCGGTGGACATTCAGGCGGTCATGCCTCATGGCTCGATGGCTGAAATCAGGAGTTACTGCCACGAGATGTTTGAAAAGCTGGCCACGCCGCACGGCGGCTTCATTGCGAAATGGTACGGCGACCCGAAGGGGGCCGGACATTCCCAGGAAGCGATTGACGCCATGTGCCAGGAATTCCTGACCTTGGACTATCGCAAGCTGTAACCTGTGCTATTTTTTTATATGTAACTATTTTGTAATAAAGTAGTTACATAAATAAAACGTCAGGCCAGTTCCAGGCGGTACGGCACAAAAACCTTTACCGGCTGTTCGCCGAAGCATTGAAGCGCTTTGATAATTTCCTTGCCCATCCCGGCATAATCCTGCACCGCGGAAACCGTTTTGACGCCGGTGGTCATCAGCGAATGCGCGTTGTCAAAGTCGGAATAAAACAGGTTTTTATTGAAAACCAGCCCCCGTTCGGCGGCCATTTTAATTACCGCCCCGGTGAAACTGAGTACGGGCGCGGTCAACACAATCTTTTTATTTTTATCGAACGACAGTTTCAGCAACGCATTCAATATATCACTATACTCATTGCCGGGAACATCGCAGATGCGGTAAAACAGCCCTTTGGCGGCGCAGGCGTCAACAAATCCCTCGCGCCGCTCCTGGACCACGAAATCCTGTCTTGCCGGAGACAGGAAAAATATCTGACAGTCGCCGCCGGCTTGTTCGATATTGTACTCGGTCAGTTCGCGCACCGCCTGGCGGTGGTTGGTGGAAACGAAATTCAATTCATCCATATAACGGTTGACCAGCAATACCCGGTCTTTGTATTCAGGCAGGCGGTTAAGCAGGGCGACATCCGGCTGAATCACGACCACGCAGTCATAATTTTCAATCAGCGCTAAATTCTGACGCAGTTTCTGCTCTTCAATAAAGTCAAAATTATAGTCATGGT
Organism: uncultured Lentisphaeria bacterium; assembly: GCA_903831825.1. Classification (GTDB taxonomy): domain Bacteria; phylum Verrucomicrobiota; class Lentisphaeria; order Victivallales; family Victivallaceae; genus CAIPAT01. The sequence continues at coordinate 2,610 of CAIKZE010000085.1, forward strand.
CTTGCGCCAGCAGAATGCTCCACATCGCATTGCCTTCATTGTCAACCGGACTGTGGTCCACCGCCGGAATTGAGCTGGACACAATCGCGGTTTTCAGCCGTATTTTCTTGCCGGTGACCACCGTTCCGCCGCGTTTGGAGGTAGCCAGTAGACCGGTGCTGACCAGTTCCTTGAGCGCCTGATTGATGGTCGTGCGGGTGACCGAATACTGTATAATCAGTTCCTCGCGGGTCGGTATCCGTTCGCCGGGTTGGTACATGCCGGAACGGATATTCGCCAGAATATCATTTTTTACTTTACTGTATTTCGGTACATGCGCCATAATACTTCTTTCATTAAATGAAGAACATTCATCTGTTCTTACGATTGCCGGAACGTCTGTCCGGCCATACCCGATATGTCATTTTATTAAAATTACACAAAATTCTGCAAAGGTCAAATAAAAACCGGTTGATTTTGATGCTTTTATTGGATTTTACGGTTTATATATGGTTTTATGAACAGCCGGAAGCCAGTAGTCAGAAGTCAGTAGTCAGAATAAAACAAGACCAATCTAACTGCCAACTCCGAGTTTTTGGAGACTCGTTGAGCATAACCATTTTCAGAGTACCTCAAGCGTCCCGCTTGAGTAAATTCACAAGCAAGATGCTTGTGGTACTTTTTTTCAAACAACTCCGACACCTTGGAGTGTTGTTGAGCATAACCATTTTCAGTTTTCAAAACCCGGAGTACCTCAAGCGTCCAGCTTGAGTAAATTCACAAGCAAGATGCTTGTGGTACTTTTTTTCAAACAACTCCGACAGTTTGGAGTATCGTTGAGCATAACCATTTTCAGAGTACCTCAAGCGTCCCGCTTGAGTAAATTCACAAGCAAGATGCTTGTGGTACTTTTTTTCA
>CAIKZE010000086.1 GCA_903831825.1 uncultured Lentisphaeria bacterium
TGTCGTCAAAATCAGGTTCAATCCAGGTCTTAGGCGGCTCAGGCGTTTCCATGTCCTTCCATTTGGCAGGATTTTTTTGGATTAATATAGGCGTGAGTCCATTTCCGGTTTCAATCACAGGCGGCTTGAGCGTGTTATGCAGCCGCCAGAAACTTGCCGTGTCGAGAATAACTATTCCCGTTACATCTGTCTTGTTTTGACCGAAGCACCTGGAGAATGGAATCGCTGTTATGAACATGACTGAAATGAAAAACGCCACGCGCATATAGTGACTCAGTGTTGTGAATTTAGAGGTAAAATGTGAAACCTTCTTTTGAGTTTTAGTTGTCATTTTTATTTGCACAACTTTCTCCTTTTCGCTTGGTTAACTTTTCATTTCTTCGCAGGCGAATATTCGTACGCGCCGAGGGACCATTTCCCGCCTTTTTGACGGGGTTTGCCCTCGATATCCTTGTAGAAATCGTATTCCGGGAAAAGCGCGACCGGCAGATATTGGGACGGATCGATGCCGGCCTCAATGGCCGGGGAACCCGCTTTCAGGTGGCAATCGTTTTTGGCCATATCAACAAATATCTCATTTTTATCCTTCGTTGACCAATCCATTTCCCCCTCGGCCAACTTGAGGTCACCACTCTTATGTGCAGTAAAAAGGTTGTGACTCCGGACATTGCTGCTGACACTCCCATGCACAATGTTGTTGATAAAAATCTGTCGTCCTTTTCCAATGCCCACATCCTGCGTACCACCTAAACTGGTGTTATTCAAAAGAGTAATATCGAAAGACATTTTTGCCGTGATATTCTCTATGGATCCGCAAAATAGATTATTGTAAATATAGACATTCTCCTGCCCCGAGGGTTCCTTACCGCCACCATAGACCATGGCGCGATCGGTTTTGAACACCTTGTTGCCGGCCACAAGAATATCTTTGGAGTTTTGACTGACGATGATGCCGGAGGGAGCATGCTGGCCACGAACCTCGTCAACGATATTGTCAATGATCAGTCCATGATTGACTCCCATTAACATAATTCCTTTTACGAAACTGTGTTGCACCAGATTGTTTTTCACAAAGATGTTTGTGCCATATTCACACCAAATCCCGTGGGCGGCGGATTGGATTATTTGATTGTTGATCACCCGCATGTTTGCCCCTCTGGTATGGATCCCAAGGTGACTTTTACAGTTGCGCACCACATTATTTCTGATTTCCACATCACTATTACCAGCCGTGATGACCTCACGACCACCAAATTTCTCAACCACGAAACCTTCGATCAAGAGGTGCTTGCCTCCGGCTACCACCGCTTTGCTGTTCAGCGAAACACTGTACTCGTTATCGGCCGGGTTCGTTGAACTGCGCGGCCACACATACAGCCGCTTGGATTTTTGGTCAAGCCAGTATTGCCCGGGTGCATTTAAATATGCGGGGTGATTCAGTATGGCATAGTGTACCTGCCCTTTCACATCATAATTTTTGGTTGTTTTGCGGGAAACGGTATGCGTGGCGGAATCAAAACCGATGATTTTGTATAAGTTTGTATAACCGCCTTGCCTTATCGCCATATAGGCGCCTTCGTAAAAAGCCGGATCTTTTTGTGTAAAATACCGGGTGTCCATGATAGAGCCGTCGTTTGGCGATACAGCAGGATCAACCGGTAGCACTCGCAGTTGATCGTCCCGATCGGAGAAAACCCTGTCCGCAGGTTGTGGATCTTGTGACGCATAGATGAATTCATGATTTTCATAAACACCCGATAAAGCCAATGTTCCGTCCTTGTCGATCGTGTAATACTTTTCCTCTGCGGTAGTTGTATAGTACACATTCCGGTAGTTCGTGTTTCCCCGCAGTTGCTCCGCCGAAGTGCATTGGGTCCATTTGGAACCAACGACCGCAGAACCGTCAAGAATGGCTTTATCAGTTCCCCATCCGTTTCCCTTGTAAGTGATCAACTTCCCCACTTCTCCCGAGGCGGGGATTTCAATGGAACCGCGGTATATAACTCCGCCTTTAAACAAGACCACATCGCCCGGTTTGAGCTTAACGGCTTTCACGGTCTCCGTCGCATTGGTATCGCCCGGGGCATGTTTCCAAGCCGCCTCAGCGGATGTTCCCGGTTGAGAATCCTTGCCTTTGTTAAAATCAATGAAATAAGTTTCGGCATAGACCCTGGAGAAGAAAAGTATGACCACAATACATATATACTTTTTCATATACTACCTCTTTTTTCTGTTATGTTAGATCAAATCCTACCCGTTTTATATCATTATTTAAGGTTTAAGCGCAAGTCCATTAGCCCGGGTGCAGAAAAGTATGGCCGCAATACATATATATGTTTTCATATATTACCCCTTTTTTCTGCTATTTGGATCAGTAATTATTTCTTTCATTTTTTTTCTTGAAGCCAAAAGCAATCCATCACTATATTCCCGGGGGCCGTCGTTGGCTGGGGCCCAAACGAGAGAGTCTCCCCGGTGTAAACTATCTCCCCCACTTCAATGGTATGGAATTTTCCGTCGGCCAGTTCCGAGGCGGGTATATTTTTTTTGATGCTATTTTTATTGGTTTTTCCGCTAACGACCGCAACCCCGTTCTTTTCGAGCGCCTTAACCCGGGCAAAAAGTTTATAGATTTTTCCCGCACCAAGATTGTCAAATGGCCCCATAAAAATTCCCCGCCTGAAGGAAGTTGCCCAGGATGCCGGGGTAATCTCGGAAACCCAGCCATCCGACGCCTCCGCGTCCCGGCTCCAGTCCGACGAACGCCCCTCCATCTGACAGGCCTGGAACAGACAATAGGATTCGGGATTCACATTCTTCAACTCCGGCGGAAGCGGAGGAGTTTGAGCCGCTTTCGCCGCATAATCCTTCGCCCATTCAACAAACGGTTTAACCGGATCATGTTCGTTCATCAAGCTGGCTTTAGAAACTGCGATTGTTTTGGCAAATTTTCCGGCGATATCAACAACATCCAGTTTCCCGACTTTTGCGACAGTCGTTGCCCAGGTTTTACTCTGCGTGCCTCTTTTCAGCAACATATACCAAATGGGCATATGCGCATGCCGGACCCTTGTCAGCAAAACGTGGTCGTTTGCAACCGCTCGTTCAGCTTCCAGAAAGACTGCTTCAGAGTCAGCGATGTTCTCGGGACTAAGCCAGGCTGAATTAAGCGCTGTTCCGCAACGGACAGCCATTGAGGGATTGGCCCGCCCGGGAGCATGCATAATATCAATATACTTTTGAATAGAAGTGCCCGCAGAACCATAGTAACCATCAAGAAATTCCTTGATTAAGGTTTTGCCGTCGGCTTTATCCGGATTCCACATCGCCCTGGCCATAACCCAAACGCGTAACGGCCCAAATTCAGCCCCTTGTGTATTGTGGCTCCCCTGCTCAAAAATTCCTTTCGCTCCATTACTGACCAGAAACTTTATATTGGAAACAATTGCATCCAGATTCGGAAAGGGCATCAGATAATGCCAGAAGTCGGTGGTGTAATCCCAGATATACAATTTGGGTGCGATTTTGCTCCATTTTATTATATCTTCGGCAAAAGCTTTGTTTGCCGGCGTGCTCATCTCTTCCAGCGGCCGGTTGAAATCACATTCTATAGAGCAAAGGGTGATGCCAACATTACTGCGCGGTTTGAGATTTTTAGGCGGTTTGCGCGACCAGGTGTAGGCAGGTGTCTGAACCCATTTACCGGGAAATTCCTTTTCCACCACTTCCGCGATTTTATTAGCCAGAACCAGGTAAGGCGCGCCCGGGCTCTCCTCACTTGCGGCCAGAGCTTTGCAGGCATCACAACGACAGTAATTGCTATTATCATTTTGCCCCACCACGACAAACTTATCTTCGGGATGTTCTTTTAATATTTTGATCACGCTCGCCTTCATGACTTCAAAAGTACCGGGTTCCGACGGGCAAACCTGCCCCGGGTTACGTTTGCCATTTACCAGCGCCCAGTATTCCGGATGTTCCTTGTAGGAGCCACCCTGCTCCATCAAAGCCATATGAGAATGAACCAGATTGCCTGTGAAATTGAAACGGCCGCCAAATTCTTCCGGGTTTTTAGAGAAGTTGAAACCATTAACTTTATTGTGCGAATATAAAGACGAATCTCTGTCCCCATAAAGCATGTCGCGGTATTCAACTTTTGGAATTTCACGCCGGTTCACCGGCGGAACCGTCAGAGTATCCAGTTTGGGAATATGCGTGGCATCGGTCGCCCACCACCGGCAACCGAAGGTTTCCAACAACGCAAAAGCCGCATATAAAGTACCCCGTTTTTCACCGCCCGCCACCAGCACGGAGTTTCCGATAGTCTTGAGTATGAAGCCATCCGTTCCGAGGTCATCCAATTTTTCGTCAGGATATAGTTTCCGGACCGTCTGATTGCCGACCACGATCCTCGCCCGTTCCGGATCAGAGCCGAGGTTTTCCGGGGTCTTAACCTCAATATTGCCCGCTCCCGACATCTCCTGGATATATTTTTGAAGCTCAACAATGGCATTTTTTTCTGAAATACTCAAGCCCTCTGAGGCAACAATCACACACTTGACTTTTCCTTTCTCCACCAAAGTGACACTTTCAACTCCGCTTTCTGCAGCTATCAACCCGTTCAAGAGAAAAGTTCCCAATAATATCACAAGCAGGCAAAAAACTCCGGAAGCTTTATTTTTAGTTTTCGCCGTTATTTTTAATAGCATAGCTCTCTCCTTATCAGTTTCTCCGCCACAAAGCTTTGGCGGATTTCACAAGGCTCAACTTCTCATAATTCATCTTGTTTTTCTTCCATCTATTATCTATTTTCTATTGTTCCATTGACCCTGTACCATTCACTATGTTCAGGTGCAGGGTCATGAACCTGAAATATTGAATGGTTCATGGTCTACCCCAGTACAAGCAACAAGGAAAAGCCTATTTATTTTCTGCTCTCTTATCCTGCGAAGCAGCCCGCCTCAGGAGGTTTGTTTTCTTGTACCGTGTACTTCGTACCTTGTCCCCTGTCACTTTCCCAATTTCTTCTCCACTTCACCCGCCAGTTTAAAGAGTTTTTCCGACCTATCCTGCCAGATGCTGGGCGAGAGAATCCAGGCATCCCCTTCCACGGCACGGGAATAGGACCAGTTGCAGATTCTCTTGTCGAGCAGGTCTTTGGCGCGTTTTGCCAGTTCTTCACCAAGTTTGGCCTTCAGCTTTTCATCCGTCAGAGCCTTCTCAATAAATATTCGAGCCTCACATTCCTGCACTCCCTCACGCAGGGCCTCCAGACGGTTGGTGCCAAGCGGACCGTCAGATCCCGGCGCTAAGAAGCAGGTCTTGATTTCGAGGCTTCGCCATGAACTTTCCGGAAATCGCGAGACAACCGTGCCGACCCTCTGACCCATCACGAATCCTAAAACACCCGGGGGCAGCCCCCGCTCTCCATCTTTGTTTTTCATCGCTACCCAGAAGTCCGCACCCAAGCGGCCAATGCCGCGCTGTCCTCCCATAATGTTAGCTTCAGCGCGATTGCGCCAGCGCACCGCTGAATCAAAACCTAAGTCATCACGGGTATTTTGAACAAGGAGCTTTGGATTCTTCCAGCCGAACTTGCCTGTATCTGAAGCCCAAATAGAGGAGAATACTTGCGTGCGGTAGCCTATAATTCCTTTAGCTGCATGGTGGCTATGTGACACCCAGGGCAGTCCCCCCGAGGCTTCGCTGTAAAATTCAAACTCTTCCTTGTTGGGCGTGACATCCGTAATGAAGCCGAGCATGGACGCGCTTTCCAGGTTACGTTTTTTCATCCTCTCCTTGATTTGGTCGAAGAGCGGCTTCCAGAGCCCCATGCCGGAAGGCTCAATGCAGGACGGCAGGTTCAGGTTTTCCACCTTCTTGGTAACCGGATCGAGTGTCGTCACCAAAGGTCTTCCCCCATGGGTTGCACGGGCAGCGATGTCTCCCTTCAAGCTCTCATACATTTTCTTTAAATCCTTTCGCTTTTCATCAGGTAGCACCGAGGGATCGAAATCACTCTTCACAAGTGCCGCATGCATTTCCTTGGTTAATCCGGCATAACCCTGATTGTATCCCCAATTGCAAAGGACTCTGATACGCTCCCCCTCACTTAAATCTCTCAGTTTTCGCTGTTCCATGTAAACATCCCAGACGATAAAGCAAACCACTTTAGGTTTGCCCATATATTTTTCGGCGCAGTCAAGATACTTATCCATGATGGAGAAATCGTATGTATACTTTTTCTCACCGTCTTTTACCCAATAAACCATCCCGTATTCGTTTCCATAATTGCTCCGGGCAATTATCGGAACATAGACGATGCGGCTGCCCACCTCGTTCAGATGGGAAAACGACTTGGCAATCAGCTCCCAGTGCTTCTTTGACCACGGCTCCATTCCATACTCTACGGTCAGTGTATCCGGCGACTGGACCAACTCGGTCCAGGTGGTGTAGTCCTGCGGGTCCGGAAGTGTCCAGTCAGTAACCCGCACCTCCACCGGCACCTTGAGAGGCTGCTCGCCGGCGGCGGTAAGTGTAAGTTCTCCAAGGTAAATCCCGGCCTTGGCGTCTTTGGGAACCCGTACGGTCACCCATACCGGGCAAACCGCGCCGAAGACCGGCGACTGGTTCGTGATCTTCAGACCTTTGGCCAACGGCTTTTGGTAAACCGGAATCTCCCGGGGCGGTTCTTCTGCCAGCGCTCCGAGCAGATCTTCATTAGCCGGATAGGGCGTTTGTAATGCTCGATATTGTGCCACAAGCCGCTCTTCTCCCCACGAAATGCCATAGCGAACGCGTACGGCTTCAGCGGGAATGATTTTACCTTCGCCGCTGAGGTCTGAAATGATGGCCTTTAACTTTTGGAGGGGCTTGGTGGAACCTACCACAACTTTTCCGGAATAGGTGCCGTTTCGCGCTCCTACAAGTTTAATCGGCCGCACCGGCTCGCAAGGGTCACCCCAGTCCAGATCAAAATCGCCGGCCATGGCATCACTGTTCCAGATTTGAAATCCTTGCGGACGAGTCACATTGGGGGTGATTCCATTGCTTGATGTAACGAGTTGCACCCGACCCAGGAAGCAGGTGCTCCAATCAAATTCGTAGGAAGCTGATTTAGGAAGCCATCCCTTGGGGTAGGGCGCACGCATAATCTCAATCGCCAGAACATTCACACCCGCTCGTAAATTCTCAGAGGGGATTTTAATATCTGAGAGCGTCCGAAGAAGCAGGGAATTGCACTTATTCTTGTCTGCCACGAAAGCTTCTGAAGAATAGGAATCGGCTAAATCCTTCTGACCCTTTGGAAGATTACCCCGCGCCACTTCTTTGCCATTCAGGTAAACAATGGCTCCGCCATAATAGTCCAAAGAGAGCCGAAGCTCCCGGACTCCGGCGGGATTGGTCACCTTAAACTTGCCCCGCAGGCAAAGGCGTGACAGAATCGGAACACTTTCTTCACGGCGCACCGGAAACCGGCCCCAGGCGCCATCGTCAAAGTCAGGTTCGGTCCAGGTCCTGGGCGGCTCGGGATTATTAAACTTGGAAAAATCCCGCTTGACCATTACCGGTTTCAACCCGTCTTCGGTTTGAATTACAGGCAGTTTGAAGGTGTGATGCATCCGCCAGAAACCGGCCGTGTCGAGAATCACGATACCCGGTTCGTCCGTCTTGTTTTGAGCAAAGCACTTAGAGAGTGGAATCCCTGCTGTGAAAATGAAAAAGACTGAAATGAAAACTGCCATGCATATATTTTTCTTACTTATAGAGGGGGTTAACCGGAAAACCATCTTATTGCCTCCTGCCTTTTTTTCTACCATATCAAAACCGACTAACCTATTTCTAATTGTCAGCTGAAACCATACCAATTTATAGCATTATTTAAGGTTTAAGCGCAAGTCCAGTAGGCCGGTTACTTGGATACGGCTACAATGTTTTGGGGCAGGTCAATTTGACTCATTTTTCCCAAAGGAAATATTCGGTTTTCTTATCATTGCCTTCCCTTCGTGCTGTCATTTTTTCTACTGTAACTTTTATTATCCGCGTCGTTGCATGCACATCTGCCGAGGGTTCAAATTTAAAATTTCCATAATATTCCATAAAAATCTTAAACGCTTTCCTTTGTTCCTCCCGTTCTTCGATTATCTTTGCCGTTCCATAAACTATCAGGCTCTCCCAACAGCCATGGCATTTCATGCTCTTAGCATGGTCTTCCGGCTTTCCGAAATACTTACTTATTACATACGATACCCCGGGATTCTTTCTTATAAAGTCCAGTTTTTTTCCGGATACACCACAATGGAAATAGAATGAACCATCTTTGTAGCCATGGTTTATAGGTATTGCGTAGGGCTCGTTGTCATTTGCAAGCACGAGGACACCATGAAATGTATTTGTTATCATTTTCTCGCATTCTTCATTATTTCTCTTTGGATTGAAATCTTCTTTCATTCGATCCTCCATAATTTAATCCGATCTCTAACTCTATTTGACTATCATTGTATAACACA
>CAIKZE010000087.1 GCA_903831825.1 uncultured Lentisphaeria bacterium
ACCATCAGAAAATCTTTCGGATTCAGAACCATAAAAATCGCTAAAATATGCTTATACCATCAACTCGGAGAACTTCCGGAACCAACTTTTACCCACGAATTCTGGTGAAGAGGCATTTTATCTTTGCCATTATGTACTTCCTTTTAGAAGAATAAAATGACACAAATTTTTAATATTTCAACTGTTATTTACGGATAAGCTCTTAATATTAAATGGTGATTATAATACATTGGATTAAAAAAGTCAACCAATTAAAATAAAAATGTGACGAATAATTATAAATCAGGCAACAATTCAATCTTTTGGAAATATCCTGTTCAAGTTTGCTTTGGATTTTACGCCAGTTATATTACGCTTGAATTATAAATTAACTGACAAGGGATTGTTCATGAGTTTTATACGCAATGTTGTTGCCTGGATGATAATCATTGTAACCGTGCTGCTGCCGCTGAAATTCGGAACGCTGGCCGGGTTGCCGGAAGTATCCTCGTATTACCCCCCGGACGGTTTTTCATGGACGATTATCACCTGGCCGGCAATATCCTTCCCGATGGTGTCGGGTGGTTTGCTGCTGCTGGCGCTGGCGGTTTTTCCGGTGCGGGTTCAGGGGGCGCGGGTTGCTTTTACCGTGACGGCATTATGGCTGCTGGTGGCGTTTGTCTCCATTCTCGGGGCGGTCAATGCCAGCACCATGGATTATGTGATAGTTTATGTGGTGCATATATTCGGTTTCACCGCTTTCGGCGCGGCAATCTGGCTGATGCTGTCCAACCTGCCGGAATTCAAAAAGGTGGTACTCTGGAGTATTTTCATCGGAGCCGTGCTGACCGCGATTTTCGGCATTGAACAGATGTTCTCAGGATTTGAGGAAACCCGGAAATTTGTTGAAAGCCAGGAGCAGCAGTACGGAAACAGCATGAGCGGAGATTTGAAGTCACGAGTCTGGGACAACCGGGTTTTTTCCACTTTTGCTTCCTGCAACTCGCTGGCCGGATATCTGCTGCTGACCATGCCGCTGTGCTTTTTCCTGTGCTGGCAGCTTGGCGGCAGAATCGAACCACGTAAAATTTCCAGGGCTGTTTTCATGCCGCTGCTGGCGCTGTTGATGGGAATGGTTTTTTTCTCGACCGTCAGCCGCGGAGCATTCCTGACGCTGGTGCTTGCCTGCGTAATTTTTATCATGATCTTTCCGGTACGCAAGAATGTCCGTGTTGCGGTATTTATTCTGGTCCCGACCATGATTATTGCAGGGGCGTTTTATATTGCCTTTGCCGGGCGCGGTTTTCATTCCATGTTAGTCCGCTTCGATTATATTTATACCTCATCGCTGATGTTTCTCAATCATCCGTGGCTGGGGACCGGCTGGGGGGATTTTTTCCATGACCACATGCTGCTGAAGCTGACCGTATCCAAGGAAGCCCCGCATACCGCGCACAATATTCTGATGGATTTTCTGTCGCAGACGGGTATTTTCGGTTTTGCCGCATGTCTGACGGCAATTATTTACCCGATTGTGAAAATTACGGGGAAAATTTATAAGACTGCCAGAAATTCACTGTTTGCTTCGCTGGACAGCTATGTGATTTTTGGACTGATCGCCTATTTCATTCATTCGCTGATGGATGTCAATCTGCAAATTCCGGCGTCCATGGCGACGGCGGTGGCTCTGATGGTGACGATGACGGTGCCGGATATAAAGGCGAAAGCACCGGAAGACAGGCGGAAATCATCTTCAACGCTGGTGATCAATCTGTTTACTGCCGCCGCCATGCTGGTTGCCGGACTGGTTGCCGCCTGCGGCGGATTTCATCTGCTGAAAGCTGATTATGCGTTTTCCAGGTTGAGTGATTTATGCAGCCCGCAGGGTAAAACACGGGAAGAATATTTCAGCGTTACTCCGGAACAGGTCAAGCGCGAACTGGAGAATTGTATTGAAGTCAGGCCGTATTCACCTTTCCCGTGGGCGGCGGCGGCGGATTTCATGCTGTCGCGAGGCTATCCGGACGTGGCCGAAGATTTCTATAATAAGGCGCGGGAACTTTCACCGCAGCGTTCTTTCATTTATTGCCGGCTCTATATGCTGCAGAAGGCACAGGGCAGGGAGGCTGAAGCTCAAAAGAATCTGGATATTGCCAGGAAACTTTTCCCGAATAATGAAGATTACTTTAAGGATAAGCAGATAAGAAAGCCGGCAATCGGTCCGGTGAAAGACTGATTCTGTTATTCGCCGATGAATACGGCTCCGGATTCTGTGATTCTTATCCGGCGGTCCATTCTGACGCTTACTATCGGCAGACCATGCCCGAATGGAAATCCGGTAATGACCGGGCCGTTAACCGCCTCCGCCGTTTTATGGAAAATCAACTGCAACTCATCATGGCCGCCGCAGTCCAGGAAATCGCCGAACGCGATTCCGGCGCATTTAGACAGAATTCCGGCTTGTTTCAACTGAGTCAGGTAGCGGTCAATGCGGTAAGGCGGTTCGTTCAAATCTTCAAGAATCAATACCCGGTCCGTAACGTCCGGAAAGTATTCTGTTCCGCACAGCGTCACCATTACCGCGAGGTTTGCCGGGAGCGGCAGCGCTTCGACGCTGCCGGGCTTGATAATTCTGACCGGATTGCTGCCGTCCGGACTCTTGATTTGTTCTGGCAATCCGAGCATGGCCGAGCGGCAGTAACCGGCGGTGTATTCCGCGAACTGATTTTCTATGAACGCTTCATGCAATTTTGCCGCCATCGGCGCGACAACCGGTATTCCGGCATGCATTTTCAGCATGCCCATATGCAGCGCCGTGATGTCGCTGTAGCCGATCAGCGGAAGCGGGCGGGAACGCAGCAGTTTCCAGTCAATTTCCGGCAGCAGATGCGCTGAACCGAATCCGCCTCTGGCGCAGATTACCAGATCGATGCTTTCGTCATTCCAGCAGTCGTGAAGATCGGACAGCCGCTCGGCGGCGGATGCCGAAAGATAGCTTTCCAGCGTACCGCTGAAGACATGCGGCATGACTGTGACTTTCAGCCCCCAGCCGTGCAAAAGCGCAACCCCGGCCTCGATCCGCGCCCGGTCGGCGGGGCCTGCCGGGGATATTATCCCAACATGGCTGATTGTTTTTGGAAATATGTTGTTCATAATCAAAAGTTACTTCAGAGTCCGTCAAATTCAAGAAGCTATGTTCCCATTCTTGCCATTCTTAGGAACTGGAACAAAATAAACTATTGAATTTTCACCGAATATCTTGACTTGATTTTCGAGTTGCTTGTGAGGCGCATACCGACAGGCATGTAACGAACAAGCGGCGCGAAAAGCATTCAAGAGAGCGGTGTAAAAACATAGTTTATTTTGAGACAGTTCCTTAGCTGCCGATTGAATCCATTACGGCGGTAAAATCATCGGGTAGGGGAGCTTCAAAAGAGATCATTTTGCCGGTTTCCGGATGCGGGAATGACAATTTCCAGGCGTGAAGCATCTGCCTTGGGACTTTCAGTTTCTGGGTGCCGCCGTACACTGTATCACCCAGCACCGGATAGCCTTTGTATGCCATATGCACCCGGATCTGGTGCGTTCTGCCGGTGAGAATTCTGATGCTTAACATACTGACCGGAGTACCTTCGATCTGTCCGGATTTGAGCACTTCATAAATCGTTATAGCTTCTCTGCCGTTGCGTTCAGTGACGGCCATTTTCTGGCGGTTGACATGATGCCGCCCGATCAGCGTGACAATTTTTTCCGTTTTTCTGGCGGGAATGCCCCGGACCAGCGCCGCGTAGGTTTTGACTACTTCGCGTTCGGCAAAAGAGCGCGATAATTTGAATTGGGCCTGCGGAGTTTTCGCGATCACCAGACAGCCGGACGTGTCTTTGTCCAGCCGGTGTACGATTCCAGGGCGCGATTCGTCCATCGCCAGTTCTTCCGCCAGTTCCGGATTGCGTCCCAGCAATGCGTTAACCACAGTTCCGGTATGGTTGCCGGCTCCGGGATGCACTACCATGCCCGGCGGTTTGTTGATTACCAGCAGCGAATCGTCTTCGTACAGCACCGGCAGATCTATATTTTCGCCGACCGGCGCACTGGATTCGGCTTCTTCGATTTCGATGGTGATTCTGTCACCGGTTTTTACGGGCGAACGCTGGGCTGTGCAGACGGCGTCGCCGCAGCGTACCGCGCCGTTTTTGATCAGCTTTTGCAGGTACGAGCGCGAATGATCCGGCAGACGCGCCGCCAGCAGCAGGTCAAGCCTTCTGCCGGCGTGTTCCACCTCAACGTGCAGCTTTATTATTTTTTTTGTCATAACGCGTAAAATAGATGAGCAAAACAATGCCTGCCGGAATCAGGAACAATCCGATGGCCTGCGCCCTGGTGAAATATCCCGCTATCGTGTCAATGTGGTCGCCCCGGAAAAATTCGTCCATGAAACGGAGTATGCCGTAGGCGATCAGATAAGAGGCGGCCGTAACGCCGCGTTTGGTATTTCTTACCAGATAGAACATAACTCCGAACAATATCAGATTGGCGGATGCTTCATATAACTGTACCGGATGCACCGGCAGACCGTGATACATGTGATCCGGCGGAGTGCCGGACGGATAGACCACCCCCAGGAAACATTCAGTCGGCTTGCCGAAGCAGCAGCCGTTCAGGAAACAGCCGATACGTCCGAACATGTGTCCCAGGGTCAGGGCGGGGGCGACGATGTCCAGCACCCGCCATACGTCGAACTTGTTTTTACGGCAGTATAAAATAATGCACAGCATCGCCAGGAAAAAGCCTCCGTAAAAAACCAGTCCGCCGCGGTCTATGCGGAATACTTCCAGCAGATTGCCGCTGTAGTTGTCCCAGAACTGGATGACATAGGCGATCCGCGCCCCGATGATGCCGGCAAAGACCCCGATGAAAACCAGCGTCGTCGCCTGATCCCGGTTCATTCCGGCAATTTTACGGTTATAACTGACAAGGAAGACGGCCGCCAGAAAACCCAGCGCGGCCATTATGCCGTACCATCTGATGGACAGCGAACCGATTTCTATAAATATAGGATGCATTGTGTCTCCGGATTTGTTGCCGTTCTGATGCCGGCGTATTCTTTAATGTTTTTGCCTTTTGCTTTTGTATACATTCTGACTTCTGACTCCTGAATTCTGAATTCTGAATTCGTAATATACTGCTTTTCTTGATAATTTCGCTTATAAATTTGATTTATGAATGGAATTTTTTCTAAAATGGATTAACTTTTATACCCAGTTCCGGGCGTTGCTTTTCAATCTCCGGACTTTACCCCGTGGTGTAATGGTAGCACAAGTGGTTTTGGTCCATTTAGTCGAGGTTCAAATCCTTGCGGGGTAGCCATTCTCAATCCTGGCGTAACCTTATATTGTTCCGGGCGAAATCTTTATATCTGATTTGTTAATCAGGTAAGCATATTCTTAATTCTATTGTTTTTCTTTTTGTATTCTCCCGGAGTTATCTTTTCGCTCTTCCTGAAAATACGGTGAAAGTATGCGGGATCGGAAAAACCGCATCTGCAGGCCGTTTCACTGATGGAAAGCGAAGTCGAGGATAACAATATTTTTGCGTTGTTTATTCTGTTTTTATTAAGAAGCTCCGGATAGGTCATTTTGAAAAGCTTTTTGACAAGCTGGCCGGTGCGGGAGACTGAGAGATATAAATGCTTCGCAAGCTGCTGGATGTTTATGTCTTTCTGATAATTCCGTCCGATATATTTTTCTATTTCCCATTTTATCTTATTTTCATGAGTGAGAAAAATTTCCTCTTCCCTGGCAAGCAGTGCCTCAATCCTGAATTTGATTGATTTGGCAATTTCTTCGATATCCTTGAAGTCTTCTTTTGCAATGCAGGGAATTTTCTTATAAAGCTTACTGTTGCGTTCAGGCGCTTCATCTTTGCTGTTATAGCGGCACTCAATCGCATCCGGGATTACGGAAGGAGAGTTCAATCTGAAAAGTCCTATGAATATTGTTCCAAGAATATCGGGGCCTGCCATAATTGGCGCAGCATACTCGATTACTCCGCCATGACATATTTTAAAGAATCCGTCAGGATATCCGGTTAATGCTATCTGCACTTTACGCATTTCAAAAGACATGCATTGGGTGTGATCAAATTTTTTAACATAATCGCAGTATTTATTTGCATGCTTGAGTTTTATTATAGGTACATAATTAACTATTTTACCGGAATAATCATGAAAGCATATTTTCAGCCCGCAACGCCGCTCAAATGCTTCAATCAGTTTTATAAGTTCATTCATGCTTTCAATCCAATAGTATACTAAAATAATACATGATAATTGCGGAAAAGTACATTGTCATTAAAAATAAATCAAGTATAATTATCATTAAAACCTGAATATACAGTAGGAGCGCTGAAAGATGAAATCTGTAAAAGAAATACCATTTGTCCGGGAAATTCCATTAAGATATGAAGTGGATGTGTTTATCGCCGGCGGCGGGCCTGCCGGAGTGGCTGCCGCTGTTGCCGCATCGAAACAGGGAAGCAAGGTCTTTCTTGCGGAGGGACATTCCTGTTTCGGCGGAATGGGAACTGCCGGGCTGGTACCTTGGTTTTGTCAGTTCACGGATGATATTAATTTTCTTGCCGGAGGCGTCGGACAAGAAATTTTTAACAGACTTAATTTCAAACTCGGCAGAAATCTTCTCGCCATTAATGCGGAAAAACTGAAAAGGGTTTATGATGATCTTATCACCGAAGCCGGCGTTTTATTTAATTTTCACACTCAATTGATAGATGTTCAGCGCGACGGGAAACGAGTTTTGTATGCGATATGCAATTCTAAAAGCGGGATTTTTGCGGTAAAGGCACAGGCGTTTGTTGATTGTACCGGAGATGGTGACCTCGCGGCAATGGCCGGGGCGGATTTTGAAAAAGGGGATAAAGATGGTACGTTAATGCCTGGTACACTTTGCAGCTTGTGGTGCAACATTGATTGGGAAAACCGTTACGACCATCACGCGATGCTGGAAAAAGCTTTTGCGGATGGCGTTTTTTCCATTCCCGACAGGCATGTACCGGGGATGGCGTCCTGGGGACATGGGGTTGCCGGCGGCAATATCGGTCATGTCTACGATTTGGACGGCACGGACGACGATTCCATTACCAAAGGCCTGCTCCGGGGAAGGAAAATTGCCCCTGAGTTCGAGCGTTATTATAAAGAATATGTGAAAGGATATGAGAATATCACGCTGGTGGCGACTGGTTCATTGCTGGGTGTGCGTGAAACCCGCCGGATTATGGGGGATTATGTAATGACCCTTGATGATTTTAAAAAACGCGCTGATTTTGATGATGAAATAGGCCGGTATTCATATCCTGTGGATATTCACCCCAATAAAAATGACCCTGAGGCTTATGCGCGATTCCGTGAAGAAATTACGAGTTTGTGCTATAAAAGAGGTGAAAGTTACGGCATCCCATACCGGGCGCTGGTCTCCAGGAGCCTGGATAATGTGCTTGTTGCCGGCAGATGCATCAGTACCGACCGTTATATGCAGAGTTCCGTAAGAGTCATGCCCGGCTGTTATATTACCGGCCAGGCGGCCGGAACCGCCGCCTCAATGGTTGCGGATTCGAACGGCAAAAAAACGGCGCATGATATTAATATAAGTTCATTGCAGCGGAAACTTAAAGACATTGGCGCTTATTTGCCGAATTGCTAATTTTTAGAGAATTAAAGAGCAGGGGGCTGTTGGTCTGGCGGTAGGCTGAGGCGGTTACGCCGGTTTCCAGGCGGAAACGGCGGGAGAAATACAACTGGTCATTGAAGCCGGATTGAACGGCAACCTCGCCGATGCTTAGCGTTGTTTCCGTCAGCAGCCGCCGCGCTTTTCTAATCCTGCGGTCAATCAGATATTCTCCCGGCGGCAGTTGAAGGTAGATCAGCCAGTAACGGCGGAAAGTGGCGGATGATATGCCCATTCCGTCGGTGATTGCGTCAAAATCGTAATACTGTTCGGGATGCAGTGTAATCCGCATTGCGGTTTCGTGGATTTGCCGTTCGTATTTGCCGCTGTACAATCCGGTTCTCTCAATCAGGCTTTCCAGCACCATCCACTCGCAAAGGTGGTCGATGCGGTCGGCATTGCCGGGATGATCAGGTTGCATCATCAGCCGTTTGACTGTTTCCACCGTTTCAGGGATATGTCCGGCTTCGCCGATATTCCACATGAACATGCCGTCCTTGAACAATTTTCTCTCCCGGAGAACAGTACCGGCGGATTCCGGATATATCATGTAGAATTCTTCCCAGGTTGTTTCCGCGCCGTAATCCATCATTTCGCCGGGCCACTGGGTCAGCACACAGGGGGCGTTGACTTCGTACATTTTGTCTTGATAGCGATAATTGCCATGTCCGTTGAGGATCAAAGAAAAATTATATGAGTTAAAAGTCCGGTTAACCCGGATGTCTTTATGTCTGAGCCATCCGATTGAATTGATTTGCGGCGCGGTATTGAAACTGCGTTTTATTCCGGCAAGATGTTTGTTTAAATACATGGTAACCACAGTCCAATTGCTTTTGCTATAGTTATATTGACTAAATAATCCATATTAATGAATATTCCGTCCATTGTTATATTCAATATAAAATATTATAATTAATAAATAGTATATAACGCTACTTAATTAAATTCAATAAATAAGGCTGTGGAAATGGCAAAAAAAGTGAAAGTCGGGGTTATCGGTTGCGGTAATATCAGCGACGCTTATTTCAAAGCGTCACAGACGTTTAAAAATCTGGAAATCGTAGCCTGTGCTGATCAGCGGCGGCAGGCGGCGGAAGCAAAAGCTGTAGTTTACGGTCTGCGAGTGTTGACCGCCGAGGAATTGCTGGCGGATAAGTCAATCGAAATTGTATTGAATCTGACCACGCCGCAGGCGCATACTGAAATCAATCTGCTTGCTTTAAAGGCCGGGAAACATGCCTACTGTGAAAAGCCGTTCGGGCTGGACCGGAAATCCGGACAGGAAGTTCTGCGGCAGGCGGAGAAAAAACAACTTTATACCGGCTGTGCTCCGGATACGTTTCTCGGCGGCAGTCATCAGACCTGCCGCAAACTGATCGACGACGGCATCATAGGAACACCGCTTTCCGGCACGGCATACATGATGTGTCACGGCCATGAATCCTGGCATCCCGCCCCGGCGTTTTATTACCTGAAAGGCGGCGGTCCGCTGTTCGACATGGGACCGTATTACATTACCGCGCTGGTGAATATGCTGGGCCCGGTCAAAAGAGTCGCCGCCATCAATACCAAAGGGTTCAAAACAAGAGTTGCCACTTCTGAAAAAGCTAAGGGGCAGCGTCTGAAAGTAGAAGTCAATACCCATGTTGCCGGACTGCTAGAGTTTGCTTCCGGCGCGGTAATCACCCTGGTTACCAGTTTCGACGTATGGAGGCATACCAACCATAATATCGAGATACATGGTTCTGAAGGCAGCCTGCGCGTTCCAGACCCCAACAAATTCGGCGGTAATATCTCAATTTTCAAACCCGGAATGCAGGATTGGGAAGAAGTGACCCCAATGTTCGGTTATCTGGACAACATGCGCAGCATCGGACTGGCCGATATGGCGGAGTCCATCCGCCGGCAGATTCCATGCCGCTGTTCCGGCGAACTGGCATTTCACGTGCTGGATGTCATGTGCGCGTTGGAGGAAGCATCCGCCTCCGGAAAACATATCATTCTCAAGAGCGATTGCGCACGGCCTGAGGCATTGCCGGTCGGCCTGAAACACGGCAAACTGTTTCTCAAATAAAAAAATTAAAGGAAATTATGAACAAGAAAGTTTTTATCACTTGGGGCGGCTGGAGCGGGCATGAACCGGAACAGACCGCGCAGTTGTTCGGCAAGCTGCTTGCGGAACATGGTTTTGAAGTGGAAATCAGCAATTCGCTGGAGCCGTTGACCGACAAAGCAAAAATGGCGTCCTGCGCATTGATTGTTCCAGTCTGGACGATGTCAAAAATCACCAAAGAGCAAGCTGACGGTTTGCTGGAAGCGGTCAGGAACGGCGCCGGGATCGGCGGCTGGCACGGCGGAATGTGCGACGCTTTCCGCGAACACACCGAATACCAGTGGATGACCGGCGGACAGTGGGTGGCTCACCCCGGTAATATCATCGAATATGAAGTCAACATCATCGATCATGACGATCCCATAACTCGCGGCATAAAAGATTTCAAAATCCGATCTGAACAATACTACATGCACACCGATCCGGGCAACAAGGTACTGGCGACCACCACTTTCTCCGGGGAACACGCCGGCTGGATTGACGGCACTGTCATGCCGGTAGTCTGGAAAAGAAAATACGGCAAAGGCCGCGTCTTTTACAGCTCACTGGGGCATGTCGCCGCTGATTTTATAAATTGCCCGGAAGCTAAAGAAATCGTCCTGCGCGGTCTGCTCTGGGCCGCCCGTTAAGACCAAATACGTGAATTCGCCGGCCATGCCGGTGGATTCACGTGTAGAACTTTAAAAACAGTTCAAGCCAGTATATCATAGATTATCAAAAAGGTCAGGGGCATACTTTTCAGATTTTGCCGCAGGCGGATTGCCCTTCTTTTCAGGTGTCATTGACGGAGCTGTAGAAAACAGGTCGTCTTCCTGCGGCGGTATTGCGCTTTCCGGTTGGGCGCCGGGAAGTTCTTTTAAAATGCTTCTCAGTTCCAGTTCCTGGCAGATTTCGGCAATTTTGTTCCAGTCAGGAGTTTTCATGGAAAGTGTTTCGATAGCATCCCATGGTTTATCCTGAATTTCTGTTTTCAACGTAATGAGTTCGATATTTTTGTGAAGAAGTTCTGCTGAATTCCTGATTTTCTCCCGCAGCTTTTCATTTTCGATTGATTCAAGATCAGACAGCATGGCATTGACCGACCCGAATTTTTTAATAAGCAAGGCTGCGGTTTTTGGACCGACGCCGGCAACTCCGGGTATATTATCGGAATTATCTCCAATCAATGAAAGTAAATCTACTATTTGACCGGGTGCAACTTCAAATCTGGCGATTACTTCCTCCGGGCCGCGCACTTCCAGACCGGAGTTTTTGCGGTCGGGAATCAGCATTTTGACACGGTCAGATATGAGCTGGGCAAGGTCTTTGTCGGCGCTGACAATCCTTACCGGATATGTTTCGAAATCTTTGGTAATGGCGGCGATCAGGTCGTCGGCTTCATAACCCTCTTTGCTTAGCATTGGCCAGCCGAAGGCTTCGGCCAGGGATTTGATGTACGGAACCTGAACACGAAGGTCTTCCGGCATTGGCGGACGTCCGGCTTTATATTCCGGCGCCAGCGCCAGGCGAAAGGCCGGCTTGCCGACATCGAAAACCACTGCTCCGTACAGCGCCTGTTCTTCAGTATACATTTTCAAAAAGAATTTGGCCATGGCAAAAACTGCATTTGTCGGCTGTTGTTTTGAGTTGGTCAGTGAGCGGATCGCATAGTATCCGCGGTATATTTGAGCGTATGCGTCTATTAGAATTATGCTTTTTTCCGGCATCTATATCTCCATAGTCACGGGTTTAAGTTTAAAATACTGTAACATCTGAATGGAGTAATGCCAAACTCAGATTGAACAGGAGAGAGGAAAAACTTGGAAGGGAAGTTTGAGGTTTAGGTTTCCAAGTGTTTTAGAGGAGTAATTATGAAGAGGAGAAAATTGCGTATAGGAACTTGAAAGATCCTAAACCTCAGAACTTCTATTATTATATTACACTGGTATTTGATTAATGTAAAGCTTTATTTAAAAAAAAATCAACTTTTTTTTAGTTGAGCTGAAAAAAAGCTTAAAAAAACGCATTTTTGTATTCATATGAAGTATGTCAATAAAAATTGATGTCGTATCGGAGATTAAACTATTCATGTCAAATTAGAGGATCTTCCGTAACGGTCTCATGTTTTTACAGCGTTACTGCTTGCTCTGTTCCAGCATTTTGCGTTTGCTCTCTTCCATGACAAAACTGAAACACTCCAGCGCGGCTTTGCGGCAGGCACCTTCGCTTCCGCCGGAAAGCATGCGGACGACATCTTTCATCTGTTCTTCGACTTCCTGGCGACGTTCTCCGCCAGGCAGGATGCGCTCTACAGCCGCCGCCAGGTTTCCCGGGCTGGCTTTCCATTGCAGATACTCTTCAAATATCTGTTTGTCAGCGATAATATTAACCATGGTGAAAAAACCGCGGTATAGGCGCACCAGCATTCCGGCGACCAGCAGTGTAAGAAAATTTAACTTATAGGCCACTACCAGCGGCAGTCCGGCGATTGCGGATTCGACGGTGACTGTTCCTGAGGCCGCAAGCCCGGTACCGGCTTTCTGCTGCCAGTAGGCAGTATCGCCGCATACCAGTTTGATTTCCGGCAGTTTTTCCCTGACGTGTGCCGAGGCGAATTTCTCCAGAATTTCATTGCAGTGATTTAGAATTTTTTCTCTTGGAGTAGAAATTACAAATTTCAGGTTCGGATGCTTGCGGGAAAGCAGCAAGGCAGTTTCAAGCATTGGTTGAAGCAGTCGGCTGATCTCCATGCCCCGGCTGCCCGGCAGCAGCAGGACAGTATCCGGATCGCGTTCAATGGATTGGTCATGGCGCAGGGCGACGATATCCACCAGCGGATGTCCGACAAAAACGGTATCCAGGCCGGTGCCGGCATACACTTCCGGCTCAAAGGGGAAGATAACCAGCATTTTGCGACAGAATCTTGCCAGTTTCGGAATTCTCTTTTTCCCCCAGGTCCAGACGTGCGGGCTGATGTACCAGATTACGGGAATTTTGCGTCTGTACATGGCTGCTGCGAAACGCAGGTTAAAGCCAGGATAATCGATCAGGATAATGGCATCCGGTCTTTCCGCTTCGGCTTTTTTTATCAGAAAAAAGAAAATACTGATGAATTTGAAAATATGTTTTAACACTTCGATAAGGCCGACGACTCCAAGTTCAGACGAATCGACCAGGATGTTTATTCCCGCCTGTTTCATCATGGGTCCGCCCATGCCGGAGATTTTCACCTGTCTGCCGGATGCTGCCGCGAGACTGCGCAGTTCTTCCGCCAGCCTTGCGCCGTAAATATCGCCGGAAGCTTCTCCGGCGAATATCCAGTATTTATTTATTTCAGCCATAATTGATTGAATCGCCTGTTTGTTCTGGATTAAAATTATTCTAATAATGACATTTCTTCTGTCTTAATGTACTCTTAGTTATTGATTTTTCGAGATTTAACATTAACTTACTGACCTGTTTTTTGTTAAAAATATGCGTTTAAGTCTTGAAAAAGGTTTTTACAATGGGAAAATTGTTAACTGTACTGCGAAACATTTCGGAAGTTATTGCCAAGGTTGAAGACAGCGGCGAAGTTTTGACGAAGATTGTCAAAATACTTGCCCGCAATCTTGATGTTGACGTATGTTCTGTATATGAATATGACAAGGACAGTAATCAACTGATACTTACCGCTACTTGCGGCCTCAATCCTGATGCCGTGGGCAGAGTTATGATGCCTCCCGGAAAAGGACTTACCGGAATATGTTTTAAAAACAAAGAAATTATCAACATTGAGAATCCGTCAAAACATCCGGATTACATTTTCTTCGGAAATACCGGAGAAGAAAAGTTAAATTCCTATATGGGAGTTCCGCTGGCGACAGGGGGCAGGGTCGTCGGAGTTTTGACCTTGCAGCGACAGAAGCAGGAACCTTTCTCTCCGTCGATAGTGGATATGGCCAGGAGCCTGAGTCCGCAGATGGCCAATCTGATGCTTAATGCCGGCATGTTGCGTTCTCTTGCATCCAGTGCAGAACCGAAAAACTTGGAATCAAGCAGCAAAAGCAGCAGCATATTCAAAGGGGTGGCGGTAAATCCAGGCGTAGCCCGCGGCGAAGTGTTCAAATTCAAAATGCGGGACTGGTTAAACGAAGCCGAGCACGAAACACACAATGATGTGAAGAAGGAACTTGAACTTTTTGAGAAAGCGCTCGCACGGACCAGAGAGAATACAATCAAGATGGAAACGCGGGCGCTTGCGATGATTTCTGAGGCAGACGCCTCTATTTTTAATGCGCATCTGCTGTTTCTTGAAGACAAAACTATTCTTGACGAAATAAAACGGGAAATTTCTGTAGAAAGTCATTCTTTGGAATTCAGTATTGCGCTTGTTTTCAAACGCTTTGAAAAGAAATTTTTGCAACTGGGGGACAATACTTTCCGGGAAAGGTTGATTGATTTCAAGGATGTTATGCTCCGGCTGCTGGAATCGGTAAAAATGTTGCGTAATCAGTTGGAAGACTCCAGCGTGATTGAAACTAAATCTAAAGAATGGATACTTGCGGCGCATGAATTGATGCCGTCTGACCTGTTGCGGCTGCCGATTGATAATCTGGCGGGAATTGTTTGTGAAAAAGGAGGCGTCACCAGTCATGTGGCGATACTGGCTAAAGCATTTGAGATTCCGGCATTGCTTGGCGTTACCGGCATCATGAACAAAGTCAATAATTATGATGAGATTATTCTGGATTGCCATGCGGAAAAGGTATATATCAATCCGCCGGAAAATATAAAAGCGCAGTTTGATGACCTGCTGAAGGCGTCGGAGGCCGCTGAAACTAAAATTGTCGAGGGGCCGGCAATGACTGCGGATGGAATTGGAATTGCGCTTCGCGCTAATATTTCCCTGATTTGCGAAACCTCGCTGCTGAAAAAGTACGGCGCTGAAGGAATCGGTCTTTACCGCACGGAATTCCTGTTTATGATCAGAGATTATTTGCCCGGTGAAGATATTCAATATGATGTTTTTTCCAAGGTTGTCAGCGAAAGCAATGGCGATGTGACGCTGCGGGTGCTTGATGTCGGCGGCGACAAACCGCTGAACTTTCTTAACATACCGCATGAAGAGAATCCGGCGCTTGGGACGAGGGGTATTCGTCTGTTGATGGCATATCCGGACCTTTTACGCACTCATCTGAGAGCAGTGCTTCGCGCCGGCAGGCTGGGGCGGATTAAGATTCTTTTTCCGATGATTTCAAAGCTGGAGGAGGTCTATTTTGTCCGCGCGATGCTGAAAGAGGTTGAAGAAAGCCTTAAACGGGAGCAGATTGAATATGCGGCAGATTATCGTGTCGGAATCATGGTTGAAGTGCCTTCCGTATTTATAGGGTTGAATAAGTTTATTGAGCATGTGGATTTTGTCAGTGTCGGCACGAATGATCTTCTGCAATACATCTTTGCGCTTGAGCGCGGTAATAGCGCGGAATCCGTTTTTGCTTGCCTTAGCCCGGTATTTCTGCAGATTATGGCGGACATCGGCGCTATTTTTCGTTCCAGGCCGGAGAAGGGCGTTTCGGTTTGCGGTGAAATGGCCGGAAATCCGCTGGCCGTGCCATTGCTGATAGGCGCCGGAATCAAAGATTTCAGCATGCCCGCAAAAGTTATTCCGCTGATTAAAAAGACGATTTCAGCATTTTCCGAAAAAGAATGCCGTGATTTGCTTCAGAATGCGCTGAGAATGGATTCCTCTGATGAAGTCGCCGCTATGCAGAAAAATATTTTTACCGCAAAAGGTCTGATCAAACCAGTGGAAATTATTCCAGGCAAATAAAGTATCTGGCGTCGAGACCTGTTCACTTGGATTCATCTTTATCCGGCATATTGCCGTCATCCCAGATTAAACCATTGAATTATTGACTTTGGGGAGATATTGGGAGAAAAAGTTGGTAGCGGCTTAGGGACTCGAACCCCAGACACATGGATTATGATTCCATTGCTCTAACCAGCTGAGCTAAGCCGCCACCAGTAACAGGCACATACATTAACATTTAATGCTTCAGATGCAAATGAATTACCTATAAAATGAGGATTTTTTTCAAAAAATAAAAATAATTTTTTGATTTAAAAATCAGCGTTTAGCTTTGTTAAAAGTCTTAAGACTGATTAACAGATCCGATGCCTTCATTACGCATGGATCTTCGTTAAAAACATTTGGCTCTTTAGACGGATTTACAGCGTCAATGATTGGTTTGACCGGGCCGTCAGGCATGTCTTTGTAAGCATCCGGAATTTGAGGAACGAGCAGGTTTGAGTTGTCCGGCAGTTTTATCATTTCCGGCTTGAACGGCATGCCTGCCGAAGGGGAGCCGATAGTAATTACGTTTTTTGACTTTTCCGCAAGCCAGGTAACGACTTCCGGGGTTCCGACCGTGTTTTCGCCAATCAATATAGCGCAGTTAGGTTGATTTTTTACAACATTCTTTTGAACGTTTTGAGCTGCCATATTGAAAAATACGGATGCAATCCTGTCGGCATTTTGTATTTCAAAACTGCGGCAGTTTCGCAAATCCAAAACAACGCCGGCTGGGGCGTCTGAAGCAGATAATGACTTGCTGTAGTCGGCGATTAGCTTTGATGCGGCATCATCTGATAAACAATCTATTCTGAAGTAGATAATCTTGCCGTTTCTTAGTGAGACTGGCTGGAAAATCTGGCTTTTTGAAGATTGTGCGCATTCTGAAACATAATCTTTGCTGTCAGCGGGGTTATAGCGCAAATCACTTCTAATTGACTTCAGCAGGGCCTCAACAATTTTATTTTTTTCATTTTCATTCAGCCCGCTTTCCCGGACAATTTTTTTCTGTTTGAGAACTTCGAGTATATCGTGGATTTTGCGATAGAAAGGATCCAGTTTCGGCGCTTCCGGTTCCATGTTTTGCAGTGTGGTTATATCTGTATTGGCTGCGAAAAGCATTGCAGCGGCGAAAACGAGCAAAATAGTATATGTTGTTTTCATCAGGAAATTAACCCTGCTTTCAACTCCTGCTGGAGTTCTTCGTCGGCCTTTACCACCTGTGCGGTTTGTTCATGGCGAAATTCTTTAAGTTTCCGGGACAATTCCGGACAGCTTAATGCCAAAATCGATATTGCATATAACGCTGCATTTTTTCCGCCGGCTTTTCCTGCGGTGACTGCGGCTACCGGGATTCCGGGAGGCATCTGAACAGTCGCCAGCAGAGCATCCAGGCCGTTGAACGGTTCTGAAGCAATGGGAAGTCCGATAACCGGCAAGGTGGTATGGGCTGCAACAACTCCGCCCAGGTGCGCGGCCATTCCCGCGGCGCAGATAATGACTTTGATTCCGGCTGATTCGGCATTGATTGCAAAATCGGCGGCGGCATCCGGAGTGCGATGAGCGGACATGACCCTGGCAGTATAGGGCACTCCGAATTGTTCGAAAGTCTGGAAAGCGCTTTTGAGAACAGGCAAATCGTTTTTGCTTCCCATCATTACGGCGACTAGCGGTTTGCGGCATTCATTCATCAGGACATTCTCCTTTCGCAACGTATTGGCTATAGTAGTATTACAAAATACAGAAAGCCGGTTTGCGATAAGATTTCGCATACCAGCTTAAATATATCATTTCGACAAGGCTGTTGTTCAGCCTTTATGGGCGGTGGTTTCAGCCGGTCCGGCGGAAACATTTTCAAGACTGAAAATATCTTCCACTTGAACAGCTTCTTCTTCCGGCCCGTACTCGTAATAGAGTTTACCTTCGGCAATTTCCAGCAATGCAACGTCGAGCACATTGTCAGAGTGGCATTTGACCATCGGTCTGCCGCCAAGCGCCAGTTGTTTTGCCCGTTTTGCCGCCACGATGCTGAGCACCTTAGGGTCGACAATGATTTTCTTTGCCTTTTCGAGATAAGCGTTATTCACCTTTTTAACTCCTTGCAGGCCGGCGGGGAACCTGGATGCGGTCCCCGTTGACCTTGGTTATTAGAAGTCAATGATCGCGCGATGGTTATCAATTGTAGACACATCGCCGCCAACAACTTCCATGTAACATTTTTTGAAATCCGAGACTGAATCGAGAATATATCTTTCAGCCAGCACTTCGCGAGAGTTGTCCTTGAGGGCGTCTCTCAGCATGAGCAGTCCGACGAAGATATAGGTTTCCATGGTGACCAGGTTATGAGCCTGCAGATCGTAGTATGCACTGTCTTTTTTCTCAGTGATATATTTGATCGCATCAAGTTGCAACTTGTGCATTTCACTGATTTTATCCTTGAGCCTGAGCAGTTTACCGTCATAGGGCAGGGCCATGAATTCCTTGATCCGTTCTTCATTGGCTCTGGTGATGACCCCGCCGATGGCGGCGACAATCTGAAGCTGGGTGGTGCCTTCGTAGATGTTGGTGATGCGGGCGTCACGATAATAGCGCTCGACATTAAAGTCCTTCATATAGCCGGTGCCGCCATGAATCTGGATGGCATCGTAGGAAACTTCATTGGCGGTTTCGGTTGAAAGCGCTTTACTCATCGGGGTGAGAACTCCGGCAACGCGGTTGTAATACTTGGCCTTGTCGCGGATTTCCTGAGTGAGTTCTTTTTCTGAAAGCGTTTCCATCAGGTGATTGTAACCGCTGCGCAGGTCAACCGCACGGGTGGTTTCGTAGAGGAGCGCCCTTGCCGCCAGAACTTTCATTTTCATTCTGGTCAGCATGTCATAGACCGCCGGGAACTGGTCAATGCTGCGTTTGAACTGTTCGCGCTCGGAAGCGTATTTACGCGCCTCTCTGAACGAGGCTTCGGCAATGCCGAGCGCCTGGGCGCTGATCGCCACGCGGGCGCCGTTCATCAGCGACATGACATATCTGGTCAGGCCGCGGCGGCGCTGTCCGCAGAGCAGAGCGGGAACGTCATTGTATTGCAATTCCGCTGTGGCAACGCCGTGGATACCGAGCTTGTGCTCGATACGTCTGACCACGAGCTGCGGACAGGCTTCGGCGATGAACATTGAAAGGCCGCGACCGTCGGATGTTCCTTCTTCGGAACGCGCCAGCACCAGATGCACTTTCGCGCAGCCGTTGGTGATAAAGCGTTTCATTCCGTTCAGGTACCACTGTCCGGTTTTAGGATCCTGCCAGGCTTTCAGGCGCACAGACTGGAGGTCTGACCCGGAATCGGGTTCGGTCAAGTCCATCGAGCCGTCAACTTCGCCAGTGGCAAAACGCGGCAGGAACTGCGCTTTCTGTTCATCGGAGCCGAATTCACTGATAGTTTCGGCAATATCCTGAAGACCGAACAGGTTCTGCAGGCTGGCATCGGCACGGGAGACCATTTCGGTCATCATCGTGTAGATAGTCACCGGGCAGTTAAGACCGCCGTATTGATGCGGCAGCATTACTCCCATGACGTCAGCCTGCTTGAGGTCGTTCAAGTTTTTCTGAGTAAGCGGATGATAAGTAACGGTATTGTTTTCGAAATGCGGACCTTCTTCGTCAACGGTACGTGATCTGGGGTCAATGTTATCCCCGCAGATTTCGCCGATTACGGCCAGGATCCGCTGATAGTTATCGAGCGCGTCAGCATAATTCTTTGGCGCGTGATCGAATTTTTCCGCTTCTGAATAGTTTTTTTCACGAAGCCCTACGGCTTCAGCGAGGTCCAGGTTCTTAAGAGTGAACTGGAGGTCCTTATTGTCAGTATAAAAATTGGCCATGGTATGCGTCCCCCCTTAGACCTTTGCCTTGTAGGCTTTAATCATTTTCGGAATAACATCGTTCAGCTCACCGACAATCCCGTAATGGGCGACGGAAAAGATCGGAGCACCGGGATCGGTATTAATGGCAATGATCTTTTTGCTGTCATCCATTCCGGCGCGGTGCTGAATAGAACCGCTGATGCCGCAGGCGATGTACAATTTCGGACGAACGGTTACCCCGGTCTGTCCGACCTGATGATCATGATCTATCCAGCCGGCGTCAACCGCGGCGCGTGATGCTCCGACTTCGCCGCCGAGAGCTTCGGCCAGAGCATAAATCAATTTGAAGTTTTCCTTGCTGCCAACTCCGTAGCCGCCTGCTACAATGACTTGAGCACCCTTCAAATTAATTTCTTTTTCTTCTCTGACTCTTTCCATGACTTTGACAATCGCATCGTCATCGGAAAGTGCCGGAGTGACTTTAACCAGTGTGCCCTTGCGGGTTTTATCCGGTTCATCCATCTTCATGACGCCTTCGCGGACGGTGACCATCTGCGGATCGTCCCAGGTATTGACGATGGTCGCGATGATATTGCCGCCGAATGCGGGACGAATCTGCATGAGTTTGTTTTTGTAGAACTGCTTGTTGACCTTGTCATCGAAGTCATCGATTTGAAGATCGGTGCAGTCGGCGGTAAGCCCGGCGAGCTTTTCAGAAGCCACGCGGGGGCCGAGTTCACGGCCTTTCAAGGTCGCGCCGAACAGCAGAATGTTCGGTTTGTGTTCTTTGATCAGGTCAATCAAGACCTTGGCATACGGCAGCACGGTAAACGGTTCCAGGCGTTTGTCTTCCGCCAGGAAAACGGTATCGCAACCGTAATGATAAAGCGTGTCAACGCATTTGCCGACGTTGTCGCCAAGCAGCACGGCTTCGGTTTTGATGCCGAGGCGTTTGGCAAGTTCGCGGCCTTTGCACACGAGCTCAAGGCTGACATCAGCAATGACGCCGCCTTCCTGCTCTATAAATATCCATACATTTCCGATTTTTTCAGACATATCAATCACCCCAGTGTATGATCATCAATAAGTTCGTGGACCAGATTCTTGATGCCCTCTTCAGACGGCTCGATCTTTTTGGTATCGGTGGCGGTAAGAACGACACTCATGATGTTCTTGACCTTAGTCGGCGATCCGGCAAGACCGGTACGCCCCTTGTCGGCTCCGACGTCATCAGCGCTCCATTCGTAGATCAGAAGACCTTTCTGTTTCAGGACTTCCTCCTCGACGGCAAGCTGTTCGGCGTCTGTATAATTGGCATTGGCATGATCTTTAGCCAGCTCAGAACGGGTCCTGGCATTCTTATATTTCATGATCTTGCGGGCGGCCTGGGGACGCGGTACATTGGAATCAATGACTGTCAGCAGGGCAGGCAGCGGGGACTCCAGAATTTCATAGCCGCCTTCGATTGCGCGTTTGGCAACTATTTTTTTCTTGTCCAGCTTGATCACTTCTTCAATATAGCAGATTTGCGGGATCTTGAGCTTTTCGGCAAGCTGGGGGCCAACTTGAGCGGTATCACCGTCAATAGCCTGTCTGCCGCAAAGAATCAGGTCAAATTTCCCGATCTTGCTGGCACAGCAGCTCAACGCATAACTGGTAGCCAGAGTATCGGCACCGGCAAAGCTTCTGTCAGTAAGCAGGACACATTCGTCCGCGCCCCGGTAAAGAGATGAGCGCAATACTTCGGCTGCATTCGGCGGTCCCATAGTTCCGACGACGACTTTAGCACCATAACGGTCCTTCAGTTGCAACGCGAGTTCCAGCGCATTCAAGTCTTCCGGATTAAAGATCGCCGGGAGAGCGCTACGGTTCACAGTCCCATCCGGCTTCATTGCCTCGCCGGTGATGTTCTGGGTATCCGGAACCTGTTTTACAAACACGATAACAGTGTAACTCACAGTTTAGACTCCCTTTTTTTGTTAATCGTTAAAATGTTGTATAGAATCCTCACATAAAACAAAGTGGAAGCTAATATAGCACAAACAGTTAAAAATAATAGCCGGAGAAAATATTTTTTTGGATTAAATCAATGGTTTAATAGCCATTTTTAATGATTCGAAATAACTTTTTCGCTGATGTATGATGCCGGTACCTGAATTCGGGTTTTATCGGATACAGCAGGACGGGTTTTGAAAATATAAAGATCCAGCAGCATTTTGATTTTGGCCAGTTTTTCACGAATTTCAACACCAATCCGTGATACGAATAAATCAGGCGTCACGGCATTGAATGCCACAGTGTCCAGACCGTAATATATGGATATATACTGGGCACGCGCATTGTGATCCTCTTGAGAGACAATGGTAAACTTTTTCAAGCCGAATAATTCCCTGGCCCGGACAATCGAGTCGAGGGTGCGATGTCCATCCGGATCAGCCATGATTACATTGTCAGGAATGCCGCGTTTGCGCAATGCATTTTTCATATCCGCGGTTTCATCATAATTCACTTTTGGTCTGGCCGCGCCGCTGACCAGCAGGTATTTAACTTTACCTTTCTTATATAAATTAACTGCTGCTTCAATCCGGCAGTTAAAGTATTCATTCGGGAGTTTATGGTCGGTTCGGGAAGTACCAAGAACCAGCGCAACGTCATTGTATGGAATTGATTCAACCGAATCATAAAGGAACGGTCCGGTTTTGCTGTTGATATGCAATGAACACAGCATGATAATTGAGATTACTGCCGCAATTATTCCCGCAGAGCTGAAGAAAATCCTTTTTTCCCATAACGAACTTTTTTTCAATTTAAAATGCAAAGTATATACCTTCTTATTTAAAAGCCTGAAATGATTTTATCTTTGATGCAGTCCGGCGGTATCTGGATTCCGGTTTTTCCGGATACTTCGGGCCGGGTTTTTAAAATATAGAGATCAAGCAGCATTTTTATCTTTGCCTCTCTCTCGTGAAGTTCAACCTCCCATCGCGAAATGAACAAGTCGGGTGTCATGGCATTGAATGCCACAGTGTCCAGTCCGTAATACCGGGCTATATATTGAGCTCTGGCATTATGAAGTTCCTGGGAAATAATGGTGAATTTCTTCAATCCGAGCAATTCCTTGGCCCGGATAATTGAGTCCAGGGTGCGGTTGCCGTTTTTGTCGGATAAAATTGCCGATTCCGGAATGCCGCGTTTGTGCAAAGCATTTTTCATATCCGCGATTTCGTCATAACTTGTTTCCGGATCATCTGTGCCGCTGATCAGCAGATATTTTACTTTGCCTTTCTTATATAATTTTACTGCCGCTTCGATCCGGTAGGAAAAATAATCATTCGGAACATTGTGGTCAGTTCTGGAAGTTCCCAGGATCATTGCAACGTCATTATATGGAATTGACTCAAGCGAATCATAAAGGAACTGTCCGGTTTGGCTGTTGACATGCCATGAGCAGAGCATTATGAATGAGAAAAATACTGACATCCCCGCAATGCAGCAGTAGAAAATCCGTTTTTCCCATAATGAACTTCTTTTCAATTTAAAATGCAAAGTTAATATCTCCGCAAATATATACTTATACTATAACTAGGAAGATATACGCTTATCAGGATTATTTCAACAGGATTTCATAGTGTGATTTTTATTTTTTAATTTGTACATAAGTTATAATGCGATATTTTAACAGAGTTATCCGGCTTTATAAAACAGGAACTTTATGAAAACTACTTATGACTGCATTCCATGTATTGTTTCGCATATCGTCCATGTCGCCAAAATGGTGACGATGGATGATGATCTCCGCCGTGAAATAATAAAAAAGACTCTGGCGGAAGTCGTGGATGCGGATTTTTCAATCACTCCGCCTGAACAGGCGCGTTTATTCCATAAAATAATCAGGAAAGTCACCGGAGTTAACGATCCGTATCGTGAAGTCAAAGATTGTTCGACTAAATTTGCGCTGGAACTGCTACCGTTTTTCCGGGATGTGATTGCTACTAAAAGCGACCGTTTTGACGCCATTGTCCGTCTGGTTATCGGCGGCAATATCATCGATTACGGCGCGGACAAGGATTTTCAACTGGATTCCGCGAAACAGAAAATTCTTGATGTGTTTGATATGCCGCTGGATATGGATGCTGTCAGACAGCTTGAACACGCCATGAATTCCGCGAAGACGATTCTGTATATCGCCGATAATTGCGGCGAAGCGGTTTTCGACCGGCTGCTGATTGAACCTTACCGCGAAAAAATCATCCTGGGGGTGCGCGGTGAGCCGATTCTCAACGACATTACGATGCGGGAAGTCGCTGAATCCGGACTTGAAGGGCTGCCGGTCAGAATTGTTGATACGGGAGACATGACGCCGGGAGTGTCCATAAACCATTCCAGCCGCGAATTCATGGATGAAATGTTTAACGCCGACCTGGTGGTGGCTAAAGGGCAGGGGAATTTCGAAACGCTCAGTGATTATGACCGCCCGATTTTTTTCCTGCTGCGCAGCAAGTGCAAAGTGATCTCAGCTCTGCTCGGCGGCGGCGAACTGGGAAGTCTGCACGTTATTCCGAAAAATATATGAAAAATTTAATTATCATACTCTTTGCAGTAGTCAACAGCTTGTTGATTCAAGGCTGCGTTTCAACTCAGGACGTGACGGCGAAAAATTCGCCGTTTAACAGTAATCAATCCAACAGAGGAGACGGAAAGATGACAGAATTGAAACATGGTGATGCGGCTCCTGATTTTTGTCTGAAGGATCAGGATGGCAAAACTGTCAAGTTGTCGGATTTTAAAGGCCGGAAACTGCTGCTCTATTTTTACCCCAAGGCTGATACTCCCGGATGTACCGCGCAGGCGTGTTCAATCAGGGATTCTTTCAAGAATTTGACTGGCCAGGGGATTGCCTCTGCCGGTATCAGTCCGGACAAGGTTAACGATCAGAAGAAATTTGCCGGAAAATTCAATCTGCCATTCCAGCTGCTGGCGGATGAGGAGCATAAAATCGCCGAAGCTTATGGCGTATGGGGGGAAAAATCCATGTACGGGAAAACGTATATGGGCATAATCCGCTCGTCATTCCTGATTGATGAAAAAGGCGTTATCATTCAAGCATGGTACAAAGTGAAGCCGGAAGATACCGTTCCCAATGCCATTGCCGCGCTTAAGTAAAAGTTTAACCACAGAGACACAAAGACACAGAGAAATCTTTTTTTACAAAGCAAGAACAGCCAGACTTATATATACAGGCTGTTAAAATTTGTCAGCATGCTCTGTGCCTTTGTGTCTCTGTGGTTAATTAAAAAGGTTGGAGATCGAAAAATGTCAGAATTGAAACCCGGCGACATTGCGCCTGACTTCGCATTAAAAGATCAGGATGGTAAAACTGTTAGACTGTCGGATTTTAAAGGCGGAAAACTGCTGCTTTATTTCTATCCCAGAGCGGAAACTCCCGGTTGTGTCATGCAGGCATGTTCAATCAGAAATGCGTTTCAGGAACTGAGCGACAGCGG
>CAIKZE010000088.1 GCA_903831825.1 uncultured Lentisphaeria bacterium
GCCGCAAGGCACTCGCCCAAAGCGGTTGCGATCTTTTGAGTTTGGATTCGCACTCTTCGAGGCCTTCGATACCCCGGTATCGGCAGCCTCTCAGAATACGAACCAATTCTCAAAATCTTCGCAATCTATTTTAAATTTTCAGTCGTGCAGAGTATAGCTGCGATACACCAGTTCGGTAAAAGTTCCGACATCAAAAAAACTTTCCCAGGCGCTCAGGTCGGCGAGCGGATTGGCTTGCCGCACTTCCTCCAGCGTCTTTCCGGCATCCACCAGCGGTTTGATGCGGTCGCGTACCGTTTCGAGCATCTGAATTGATTTTTCCAAATCCTTCTTGTTGGCCAGCGGGCCGTGTCCGGGAATGATTTTCGTGTTATCATCAATGAGCGTCAGCAGTTTCTTCTGGGCGGCGATCATGCCATCCAGCGAACCGCCGGATGAATAGTCGATGAACGGAAAAATCCCGTTAAAAAACAGGTCCCCGGTTTGCAGCACGTTAAGTTCGGGGAATATCACAAAAACATCGCCGTCTGTATGCGCGGGCGGCGGCATGTATTTCAGAACAGCATGTTTGCCGTTCAACCAGATCTGCCCGGAATCGCCGAGCGTTAAAACCGGCCAGGCGGCGGCAGGCCAGGCCGGCGATTTGCGCTGCATAAAATCATTAAACTGTTCCGTGGAAAGTCTGCCGCGAACATTGTCGTGCGCGATTATGGTCGCGCCGGTCCCGGCAAATGCCGCATTGTTGCCGGAATGGTCAGCATGAAAATGGGTATTCAGCACGAACCGGATGTTTGCCTTGTCGCCGGCAAGCTGTGCGATTGCGCGCCGGATGTCGGCGTCACGTCCGGACACGCCGGTATCAATCAGCAATATGCCGTCCGGACCGTAGAATACGCCGACATTCCCGCCGGGACCGCTCAACATGGCCAGCCCATCAGCAATTTTCGTAACTTCGACCGGCGCTGTCGTGAAATTAGAATGCAATTTGCCTTGTGGTTTATTTTGTGGTTGTCCCGCATCAGCTCCCGATACATCGGCGATTGCAGCCGCAAACAACAGCCCCATGACGAGCATTCCCGCGCAATGTTTTTTGTTAAACCGCCACATATTCCCTCCTGAAAAAGTTGTTGATGCAGTAAATAATATCATGACTGAAAAATATAACTTGAAGCCCCGACAATGTCAATACGATAAAACCGGCGGCGAAAGCCAGTTTGCATTTCGCCTGGACGCGAGGCATATTGTAGCTAAGCACGGGAGTCAAAAGGAATAGATTAAACAGCCTAAAAATTCCGTTTTGGTTAAAGTTCAGTCGCGCTTCTATCCTTTTTATTTCAGCTTTTATCATATTGATGATAAGCAATTTCATTTCCAATCACATAATACCTGGCGCATTACAGATTATCAGCTATGTTCTCTTGTTAATTACGATCTGCTGTTGCTATGAGGCATATTTCAAAATCAGGCGAAACAAAGGCTACGTATACATTGCGCTTATTTGTTTCCTGCTGCTTTTGCCTGGAGTCATTCAGATGATCTCCGCCATGTTTTCTCCGCACTCGATAAGGGAGGAATCTGTTATGCGGCGCTCCTCAAATACATCTACATCAATCGACCGCTGTGAAATTAGACAAGCAGCCGTAGAATTGCATTTGCCGCTGATTGAATTATTCCTGCTGCTTGCAGTATTGAAATTCTCAATTAAAGATGATGATGACAAGACTGAAAAAAAGAATCTTGAAAATCCGGTTTTGCCGGATGCCTGAGTTTAAGCATTGGTGGCGCAATAATAAAGGACTGAAAACCATAAGGAAATGCCGGTCAGGCGACCGGCGCTCCCAGGGGGGTAACTAATCGTTTACTCGACTTTTGCCTCGTAGCATTCAGGGGTGGTCATGGTGCGGTAGAACTCGGCATATTTATCCCGCTTTTCCAGGTCCTGGCGCAAGGCGATGGCGGAACGCGGATGTTCGTTCAGAATTCCGGTAATCATGTAAGGAATAATATATCCCCATTCGATTTTTTCACGCAGCGGCAGAAACACGTCTTCGATTACCTGCAAAACCGGTTCCAGCGAGAATTTCGGGTTCTTCAGAAAACTGAGCAGCAGTTCCATCGGGCAATTACCGGCGCCGCGGCCAATGCCGAATACGGTGGCGTCGAGATAATTAGCGCCTTTGCGGATAGCTTCAATCGTGTTGGCAAACGCCAGCTGCTGATTGTTATGAGCATGAATTCCGACTTCATGGGTAAGCAGATTGTCTTTGAAAGTTTTTACCAGATAATGTATTTCTTCCGAGTATAAAGAGCCGAAACTGTCAACGATATTCACGGCGGTGACCGGGGCCTCGGCTTCAATCTGCCGCAAGCCTTCTTCCAGTTCGAAATTAGTCGCGGTGGAAATAGCCATGATATTGATGAAAGTCTCATATCCTTTCTGGTGGCAGTGATTGGCCAGGTCAATCGCTTTGTCAATGTCTTTGACGTAAGTCGCCACCCGGATGAAATCCAGCGGGCTTTCCGCGCAAGGCATGATGTCCTCTTCCTCAACGCGTCCGATATCCACCATAACGCCAAGTTTCATGTTGGTTTGCGTATCCTGGACAATCTCCCTGACGTCTTCATCCATGGAAAAACGCCAGGCGCCGAACTCGCCCGGAGGAAACAATTTTTTGGAAGCGCGATAGCCGACTTCCATATAATCCACCCCGGCGGCACTCAACGCCAGAAAAACTTTGCGGACCATTTCATGCGAGAACTGCCATTTATTGATCAGTCCGCCGTCGCGAATAGTACAATCAACAACTTTAATTTCTTTACGGTACATAATGTCATCTCCGATATATTGCATTCGTAATTGTTTTTCACAGCCACACATCCACCATTTATTTTTTAACAGGCCTCAATATAATTGTATTGAGATGATATGCAAGCAGTTTGAAGGCCGTCATGCACTGGAAAAACAGGAAATCATAAGCAAACACGGTTGCCAAGTTCCCGCAAATGGATATATTATACGGGTTTACAGGCAAGAAAAACAATTTTTATATTACAGATAAGACATTAAGATGAAAAATAAGCAAATTACAGCGCGGGAAGAGATTATCCGGGACTGCGAAAACATCATTGTGAAAGTCGGCACCCGCCTGCTTACGGACACCCAGCGGATCGCGGTATTCATAGCCGGAATCAACAGCATGCGCAAAAAGGGCAAAAAAGTATTGCTGGTAACCTCCGGCGCAGTCGGTCTGGGCATGCAGCAGCTCGGTTTGAAGAAACGTCCGACCGAACTTTCCGAAGTTCAAGCGCTGGCGGCAATCGGCCAGAGCAAACTGATGGGGCTTTATGAGCAGGAATGCCGCAAGTTCGGTTTTCTGCCGGCCCAGTTACTGCTGACGGCGGACGATCTGCGCGACCGCGAGCGTCATCTCAACGTTTTAAACTGCATCAATTCACTCTGGACTAATAACGTCCTGCCGATCATCAACGAAAACGACTCGGTATCGGTGGATGAACTTAAATTCGGCGACAATGACATTCTTTCAGCATTGCTGGCCACCATGACGCGCTCCAGGCTGACCATCATTCTGACTACCGAAGAGGGCTTGAGGGAAAAGGTTGACGGAAAGCTCGCCGACCGGGTTTCGCTGGTGGAAAAAATTGACGATAACCTAAGAAGTTCCGCGTCAGGCACCGACAACAGCACTTTTTCAATAGGCGGCATGATTTCCAAACTGCGGGCGGCGGAGATGGTCAATACCGCCGGAGATTACCTGTGGATAGCCGACGGCAGACAGGATTCCACGCTGGAAGACATCCTTAACGCCAAAGATATCGGCACCCTGTTCGTTCCGGCCATGAAAGCCCGGCTGGATTCCAAAAAACGCTGGATCAAATACTTCTCGCGCTGTCATGGCAAAATCACCGTGGATGCCGGCGCCGCGGAAGCGGTCAAATGCAAAGGGCGCAGTCTGCTGCCTTCCGGCATTATCGACATCAGCGGTAAATTCAAACGCGGCGACACACTGGAAATATCAGGGCCTGACGGCAAAATTGTCGGACGCGGCCTGTCCAATTTCAGCAGCGAAGAATGCGCGCTGCTCAAGGGCGTTCAGAGCAGCGAAATCAAGAAAATTCTCAAACGTGACGCCGACGATGAAATCATTCACCGCAACAATCTGGCAGTAGTTGCCTGAGCCCATCACTCCCGGAAAACTTCAATGAAGATTTATATCAAGACCTATGGCTGCCAGATGAACGAACGCGACTCCGAAGCCTGCGCCGGGATGCTGGTGGAAAAAGGCCATTCCATCGTCGACAGCGAAGAAGAAGCTGACGTGCTGATTTTCAACACCTGCAGCGTCCGCGAACTGGCCGAGCGCAAAGCCATCGGCAAAATCGGCATTATGAAGAAGCTTAAAAAGCTCAACCCCGACCTGATTATCGGGGTTATGGGCTGCATGGCGCAGAACCTCGGCGAAGCTTTGCTCAAAAAACTGCCGCACGTTGATTTCCTGATCGGCACCGGACAACTGCATAAGCTGCCGGACATTCTTGAATCAATAGCCGCCGAACGCCATCAGGCGGCGCTGCTGGAGGAAAGCCCCGAAGTCCTCACCGGCATGGCAACTCACTTTTACGGCAGGGAAAACCCGCTGTTCGCCTATATCGCGATCACCCGCGGCTGCAACCGCTATTGTTCATACTGCATCGTGCCGTATGTGCGCGGACGGGAAATCAGCCGCGACATTCCGGACGTGGTTCAGGAAGTTAAAAAACTGGTTGATTCCGGAGTCCGGGAAATCATGCTGCTCGGCCAGAATGTCGCGGCATTCGGGCTGAACGGCGATACCAATCCGCCGCCGGAAGGGGTCTCTCCATTCGCCGATCTGCTGCATGAATTGAATAAAATCGAAGGCTTGAAAAGAATCCGTTTCACCTCCCCCTACCCTTCGTATTTCAATGACAAACTGATTGACGCCATCGCCACGTTGCCGAAAGTATGCCATAATCTGCATCTGCCGCTGCAATCAGGCTCAAACCGCATATTGAAGAAAATGAACCGGCAATATACCGCGGAACAGTATCTGACGATAGTGAACAAACTGAAAAGCCGGATTCCGGATATGACTTTTTCCACCGACGTGATTGTCGGCTTCCCGGACGAGACCGAGGAAGATTTCAACGCCACCCGTAATTTAATGAACATCGTTGATTATGACAACGCTTTCATCTTCAAATATTCCCCGCGCGAAGGCACTCCGGCGGCAAAAATGGCCGATCAGGTCCCGCTGGAAATAAAGGAAAAGCGCAATGAGATACTGCTGAAAGATCTGGCCGTCAGAAGCGAAAGACAAAATCGTGAACTGATCGGTTCCACCCAGGAAGTACTGATCGAAGGCCCCAGCAAACGCAATCCCAAACGCTGGTCAGGGCGGGCGTCAAATGCCAAAATGGTAATATTCACCCCGGAACCTAGTATGCAGATCGGCGGCCTCGCCAAAATAAAAATTCACCGCGCCACGAAAGCCTCGCTTTTCGGCGACATCACCGATTAGTTTTCCGCACAGCCTTATTTAACGACCGCCAGCAGACAGCTCCTGGGCTGGAGTTCAACGCTGATAACACCGTCATTGACCGGCACAATCTGGTCGTTCCAGAAATTGACCGCGGAGTCAGCCTTTATGCCGTATGGTTTCAGGTCGAAAGAATAGGTGCCGGGCTCATCGTTCCAGTTAATCAGCAGCACACGGTGATAGTCATTGACTTTCTGGAACCAGTAAGAAGGTTTATCACTGCGGAACAAGTCAACCGGGATGGCGGCATCGCCGGAATCCGCGCTGACCACACGCCTGGCCAGTTCCAATCCGCGTTCATTAAGCCGGGGTAAATTGTCAGACAGGTTGACCGCGCCGGCAGCAGCGAGAACGATGCTGAGCAGCAATTCCGCCTGCGGACGGGAAACATCCTCCACCAGCGGGTGTTCACAAGATACGGGGTCAGTCATCTCAGGGGTGATAAACACCAAACCGGCCAATAATCTGGTCATATCCGGATCATTAGCCGTGTCCAGGCTGCGGCACAGCGCAAAGTCCGGGTCATTGATCCACAACCGTTTATTGCTCCAGAACCTGGCGGCTACCGAAGGAACGTTGTGGCAAATGCCTTTCCAGGTGGCATGGATATCCGAACCGATCCGGACAGCATCTACAAATTTATTGCCGGCATCGAAATTATAATTGCATCCGAGAATCCTGGCTTTGCCGTTGACCGCCTCATAAATCGGCTCGACGATTTTTCTGATTATCTGACTGCGCGGAACTGATACGTCAGCAAATTTGCGCGCACGAAGCGTGCTGCCCAGGAAGTCAAGTTTAAAATACCCATA
This sequence comes from uncultured Lentisphaeria bacterium, assembly GCA_903831825.1. Lineage (GTDB taxonomy): Bacteria > Verrucomicrobiota > Lentisphaeria > Victivallales > Victivallaceae > CAIPAT01. Next base: position 6,389 of record CAIKZE010000088.1, read on the forward strand.
ACCCATATCAGCATAGCGCTTGAACATGTCGAAAAGATAGGTTCTTACTTTCGGCAACGTGGGATCCAATACAAAACCGTAGCGTCTCATGCACTCAAAAGCCACACACGGTTTACCGGATTCGCCCATTGCCAGCATATCATAATCCATCTGGGCAATGCGGGCATGCGGCTCGACAATGGTCGGAGCAAACCACAATCCCGGCACAAATCCCATCTTTCTGATCTCCTTTGCCAGATAAGACATGCCGTTAGGGAACAAAGGATTAGCGTTCCATTCACCGTAGCAATACTGCCAGCCGTCGTCAACGATTATCCGCTTGACATGCTTTGACAAGACCGGATCGCGGGCAATAAACGCCGCATTATTCAGCACTTCCTCTTCAGTAATGGTCCAGCGGTAATAATCCCAGGAATTCCACCCCGGAGCCACCATATCCGTAAAATCTTTCTTAACCTCAATATTTGCATCGGCCCAATCGTGCATCAATTGGAAACCGTCTTTTGCGGCAAAAAGCGTTACCGGATCAAGTTCAATTTTTTTAAGGCCGAAATGGCTGATTCTGTAAGCTACATGAATATCCAGCAATTCACGGGCATGAATTTTGCCGTGAATTTTTCCCGGCTGCTGCTGCATCAAGGGATATCCAATCTGCAAGATATGGTCTCCGGCGGAAATCATGGTCTGGTAATGGCTTGAAAAGCTGGTGTTGGCGGGAAGTTTTATTGCTGAACATCCTCCCATCACAATCCCCTGGGTAAGAATATGGTCCGCGCTCAGACTGGCAATCTTCAAAACGGTCACCTCAAGATCGGGCAGCACCTGATGGAGTTCCCCGGACATTTTGACAGAAATACCGTTGATGCCGCTTAGATTTTTAGCGGCGGCAAACTCCAGAAGCCATTTGCCGAGTTCGTTTTCCCCGGCAAGACAAACACTGTCGTCGGATTCTTTACATACATTCCAGTTGAATCCAGCAGGAACAACATCCCCGGCTCTGACTGCGGGAACACAGTTTAAAACAGAAAATCCGGGCAACGCAACTGAAAAAGCTCCATCAGTTTTAATTTCCAATAGCGCTCCGTTAAAATCTCTGCGAATATTCTGCGCGATCATGTTCTCTCCAAATTTATGATATTTACAAAATTTATAAACCTCAATATAAGCATCCAAGTTGCGGCTTATCGTAAGCACACTCAACTTAAACTTCATAATATAACCCCAAATATCATTTCCCTCAACCTTACGGCTGATTTTTTAATACGCAATAATATTTTAGTTTTGAATATGGTGGCTTCAGCATCTTTTCCGGTCGCGCAGTTTAACGAATTCATCCAGCATAGCCATGAAATTATCGTATTTCGTCCCGAAAGCGATGGAGTGGCTCGGTCCGAGGATGAATCCGGGAGCATCTTTGGCTTCGTCGAAGCACCGCCGCACTTCGCGACGGGCATCGTCTGGAGTACCGTCAATCAGCGACTCCAGCGCCACCGCGCCCCATACACAAAGGCGGTCGCCGTACCCTTTGACCAGAGTTGTAACACTCATGGCGGAGGTAGTCTGAATTGATTCATAAGCGTCAATCCCGCCGTCGACCAGCATATCCATGATCGGCAGATTGTTGCCGCAATTATGCAGAATAACCTGCGGTACATACCGTTTGATATGCTGTATCCGCTCCTTGTAATACGGGAAACAGAGTTCGCGGAACATGGACGGAGAAACCAGCGGACCGTTAGTGCCGGCCATGTCGTATTCGGTCAGCACGCCGTCAACCCCGAGACGGATGTAATAGTCATCCAGAAAATTCTGCTGAAAAACCCGCTGCTCATTGCACGCCTTGATTTCATCCGGCTGCAACGCCAGCGTCATCAGACCTTTCTCGGTATCGTCCAGCATCGTGATTGCGACCAGGCCACCGGAGAATCCGGCGATATATCTATCTTTGCCGAATGCAGCAATCAGGTGATCGGCATATTCAAAACAGGACTGGTCGGGAATTGCCGGCGGCATACGGTCGGCAAACTCTTCAACCGTATATTCCTTCAACTCGTCGGACACCTTAAAATTGGGAATCAGCGCCACGTCATTGGCGTCAGGAGAAAATTTCCAGATGCTGCCGTCTGCTTCTTCATAGGTATTTTCATCAATTTTGCGGGGCGGATTTTCCGGTTTAAAACCTTTAGGCGGCACGGCGACGCCCTCCAACTGGCCTTCTTTGAAAGTCAGCAAATCCGCGCAGTCTATCTTTTTATAGAAATCCGTAATGTCAGCCTTCATGCTCTCGACGACCTCATCGCGGCGTCCTTCCCAGTAGGCCAGCTTCTGTGCAACCCGGTTGCGGAGATAGGTCGGTCTCCCGATCACCTTTGAAATAGTATCGTGGTCAACCAGATAAAAACCCAGCGGTACCCGATCCACGGGCTGCTTGGCGATAGCCGCCTTTACGCGTTCTTTCGAATTCAATTTCTGCTGCTCCCTTCTCCAAGTCATTAAATCCAGCATCGGCAAAGAATACTAATTTTGCCGCCGCCGGTTGTTTTTCAGCGAAAATCAGCCAACTTTGTCTTCAATTGAGCGGTTTCGTCAGCCAGTTGTTTTGTAACGGCAACTTGAGTACAAACAGAACTACTGTCCGTCGAAGCCGTATCTATCATCAATACCAGCCATTCCTTGCCGTTGACCGGCAACAGGATTCCGGCAGCCAAGTCTGTCGCGGAGTATCCGGTGTTACTGTCTTTCCGGTATACTTTTTTACTGATTGTATCGGTCAAGTTGTACTGGCCTTCGGGCAACCCGCTGACCGAAAGTTTTACATAAATTCTGTAAAGATAGTCATTGCCGACTGCAACCAGTTCTCTGCCCTGATATTCAAAAGCGCGGATGATGGACAACTTTACCGGCTTGTCATTGATTTTGACCGGAACCGGAGAGACGATTGATACTTGAACATTGTCAATTTTTTTGCCGTCCAGCACAATGTTTTCAAGCTCGCTGATCACTGTATTAGACTTGGCATTCAGCGCCGCGTAGCGGGCATCGCATTTAAAGTGGGTACACCAGGTACCGTAGCCATCCAGTCCGCTGAAAAAACAGAGCAATGACATAAAGTAATAGTCTTTCGGCACAACCAGATTGTTAAACATGTATTCCGTTCCCATAAAAAATATCTTGGGATAAACAGAATTGCCTTCCCTGCGTCCGGCCTGCTCGGCAATCTTTTTAGCATCGGCAAAATCTTCCGGCAACTGCGCCAGATTGTCGCCGGGAATCAACTTTATATCAATCGCGCTCAAGGATATTGTGTTCGGGTATGACCACATGATCGTCATGTCAATATTTTTATAGAAATCACTGTGAGCATGATATTTGGACCACAGTGTTCCCGGATTGACGAAACTGGGCTCATACGCAATCAAGAAATTGGCTTTGCCGTTCACTTCACGCGCGGTCTTCTGCGCTAACTTGATAATACGCGCATACTGATATGAGGAGAATCGGTTATGCAGTTCATTTTCTTCATTGATTACGCAAGCCGGCCAAATCTTCGCCAGTTCTTCATCACTGAGATTGCCAAATTTCTGGAATTCCTTCTTGCAGCGGTCGCAGACGCACCCCTGCTTCATGAACATATATGGCTCCCAGTTGGAATAGATATGATCGCTTTCCGCCAGCGTCCGGGTAAATTTCTGTTTCAGGATATCAGCATATTTCGGAGAAGTATAAAGCAGCGTCGGACAGACGCCAATCACATTCTTGCGTTCTTTATCAGGATGATATTTAAACTGTTCTTCCGTCGGAATCTTATCTCCCAGCATCAAACCGTTACTAAAGCCGCTTTCTCCGTAAATTGTCATCCCGTTGCGACGACAGGCCCTGGATGATTCGGGAGAGAGATTGCCGCCGTTCTGGCAGTTGTAGCCCAACGCATGATAAAAACTGATTATCTTGTCGACTGCCTCAGAATTTGACAGGAAACGCGCCTGATACGGCAGCCAGATACCGGTAACAAACCGCTTTGGCGCCGGAGCGGAAATCTTCGGATCAACCATAATCGCAAACGAATCTGAACGATCATATTTTTTGCCGTCAACGGTATAAGAATATTGATAATAAGCGTCTCCTGCTTTACCCGGAATTGCGCTCTTGCTGCCGATAACTAAATAGAGTTGATCCCAGTAATATTTGGCAAAATCGGTCAGTTTGGGAATGACAAATGAATATTTCAGATACGATTTGCCGTTTTTCGTTACCGGCGTGGTTGAGATAAGTTTGCTTTCTTTATGGTATCCGCTCAACTCAATGGAAGCCGGCAACTCACATTCAAAATTTATATCCGTAATCGCCTTGCCGTTACTGATTAATGGTGAAAATATCAATGCATACACGCCGTCAACCGAAAGATGGAATTCGTTATCACCGAGAAACTGGGTGGGCGCCAGCGCCATATACATCGGCTGCTGCTGCGCCATCTTCTGCAAATCAGGCGGATTCAACCGGTAGCCGACTGTATCTGCCGGAATATCCAGCGCTTTGAGTACAATTACTGAAGATTCATCCCTTACGGCCTCTGACAGTGGAAATTTGCCTTCTATCACAAAAATTTCGTCATATCCGACGTAATTTGGGAAAGCCTTACCGACACCGGAACCGTAAGTCCGCACCATGACATAACGGCCTTGGGTCTTTAATCCGCTGACCCCGTATTCCTTGATGCCTGATGCGAATTTCTTCTTTATTTCCAGTTCATCTTTAAGGGCATAGTCATCGAAAGTATTCTTGAACTCGCCGACTTTATAAAATTTCACTCCATCGTCACTGACAAAATACTCATCTTTCTTCGGAAAACATGCTCCAGCGCTTGGCCGCGCTCCGTGCCGGGTCTTAATCGCGGAGATCAAGCTCTCTTTACCCAGGTCAATGATAATATCCGTATTCATCGCGCCATTGAAATTCACGCATTTATCCGATATCCAGAAAGACCCGCTGGAACTTTTCTCAATTATTCCATCCGTAAGAATTTTCGAATAATCAGGAATAGATTTCAGCGATTTCTCCCATTCCTTTGTCGGTAGCGCACTCATTGTATACTTCTTGCCCATCGCAATATTATTCCCGGCTGGAACGCCGGGAGCTTGAGCGGCAGCATTAACAATTATTATGAACACACAAAATCCACCTGCCAATAAGGAATACATCTTTTTCATCAAACCCTCAAGTTTATAGTTTAAGACTTTAAATTTTTACTATATTTTAGTGTGTTTTTTGTGGATACGCCCGGAACTTCTCAAGTTCCGGGCGTATCCGATATATTGGTTTTATTGAATTTAAAATAACGGGGGTTCCGGAGACCAGAAACAGTATTTTGCGCGTGAAAATGTGTACCCGGGGCCACCGGGATCTTCGCTGGGGAGCGTACCGTATTTGGGACTTGCAAGATGACCATCGGCATAAGTTACATTGGCGGCAGATGAATGACGGTATACCACCTGGTAATCTCCAGCGCTGACAGGTGCGTACTTTAGTTTGAGCGCTGGAATCAGAGTAAGGTCCAGTCCATGAGGCTACATCCATCACCAGTCCGGTTTCTGAAGGCTTTGGGAATCGCGATATTTTACGCAAGATACTTCCGCCGCCGACATTGGCAACAGGGTTGGAAAGGTTTACAGTATTGGCAATAATTGAATTATAGCCGTAAGTACTCACACTAACGCTAGGAGTTCCCGCCTCTGAAGAACAACACAGCGGGCCGCGCCCCGTATCACTTACCAGTCCATAATATAATGCTCCGATTGACACATTTTTAAGATATGACCGGAGATAGCCCTGCCCCTGCACAGCTTTATTCCAATACGTCGCCGGAGACGCATAATCTCTTCCAGGCGGCAGATTGTCATCGGAATCGCTGGTGTAAAGCATGAATGCCTGTCCAAGTTGTTTCAGGTTATTGGTGCAATCCGATGCCCTGGCTTTTTCCCGCGCTTTATTCAGTGCCGGCAACAACATGGCTGCGAGGATTGCGATGATCGCGATCACCACTAGGAGTTCGATGATAGTAAAACTTGACTTTTTCATTTCTAAACCTCCTTGGTTTAAATTCTTTATTTTGGTTCAGTACTTTCTCTTTTTATTAATTTATATGGTTTAATCCTCTGCTTACCCTTTCCGGTCTGCGGGTCAAACCATTTTTCCGGCTCCTGGAGCATTTCTACTGATAATTCTGCCAATTCGGCATAACCGTAATCAATTGTGGACAATGGAGGTGAAAGCAACCTGGCGTCAGGGTAACCGCATATTCCCATAACCGCAACATCCTCCGGAATCCTTAAATTCATTTTTTTCAGCGCCTCGTAAACATAAATCGCGTAAAAGTCGGAAAAACAAAGTATCGCGGTGGGCTTCTGTGGATTCAGAAAAATCTCTTCAACCGTCGCGATGATCTGTTCCTTATTTAAAAGCGAAGTTTTTACCAGTCCTGAATCGTTAACCGCGCCATATTCTTTCAACAGTTCAAGGGTTCCTTCATAACTATAAAAACGGAACGGCCTGACACTGGATGGCATAATATTCGACGAGCCAATAATACCTATGTGTTTATGACCAATTTCTGTCAGATAGGCAATCGCATCTTCCCACCCGCCTTTTTCCGGCACACAGATACTGGCAAAACCGGTAATCTCGGTGTCAGTCAATCTGCCGTGAGTAATAACAACCGGTACGCCGGCAGCTTTAATTTTGGCAATAATCGGTTCTGTACCATTAAAGTTACTCATAACTGATATTATACCAATAACGTTGTTCGCTTTAACAAATTCACGAATGTCCGATTCAGAAAATATATTCATCGCCGAATCATTTGTTATGAACGCTTTCAATTGTCTTTCAGTTGTAGAGCGGGATATTTCAGGTACAATATATCGCCATGGCGCTTCAAAGCCGCTGTCATCTCCGTGCAAAACCATGATCGTAGAAGTTGCGTGAAATTTAGTACTGTCCGGATAGACAAACGTGCCTTTGCCGTGAATCATCGCTATATAGCCATCTTTTTCAAGTTTGGCTAGCGCGGAGCGCAGTGTATTATGTGAAACGCCAAGTTCTTTTGCCAAATCAACACCTTGCGGCAGTTTCTCTCCGGCACACAACTTGCCGGAGACAATATCCTTTTTTAACTGATTGTAAACAGTATTCTTTTTCAGCATTAATTCCATAAGTACGAATCCAAAGTTACCATAAGTGTCTATGAGTCAGCCCTCGTTACTTTGCTTAACAATAATCGCAAATATAAATCCCTGCTTTTTGAAAAAATAGAAAGATGATGCTATTCCATAAGTTCAGACTTCCTGATCCGCTCTTTCTGCTGATTATGCACAAATAGCTTGCCTGCAATCGCTTAATCTCTGCTTTTACATAATCTTTGTATTTTGACAGTGGAAAAAAGGGATGTACCTTTTCTTAAAACGTATGCGC
>CAIKZE010000089.1 GCA_903831825.1 uncultured Lentisphaeria bacterium
AGCGGATCATTAATAAACCGGCCAGAAAAATGGGCCGGGTGCGCCTGTACTTTCTTAAGCAATATGCAAGGGATCATCAGGTTACACTATTGCAGGCGCTGCTGGATTGTGCTGGCCGTCCTCCATTAGATTGTCCGGAGATCACACAATTTTTGTCGGCGTTCAATGAAGTCAAATCTAAGCTGGGCGTCATATCAACCTCGCAGGCACTCGATGAAATCCTGCACAAGACTGGATATGAACAACAGTTGCGTCATGATTTAAATTCTGACCGGATTGATAATGTCATGGAACTGAAACGGTCCGTGACAAGGCAGGAGGAAATTGCTGGCCGGAAAATAGAAATAGCCGAATATTTGGCCGAGGTCGCCTTATACGCCGAACTTACCGATAATCGGCATCAGAATACTGTGCAACTGATGACGATCCATGCCTGTAAAGGGCTGGAATTCCCGTATGTTATTGTCTGCGGCATGAACGAAGGCGGCTTGCCCTCCGGCAAAGGCGATAGCGAGGCGGAAATGGAAGAGGAGCGCAGATTAGCTTACGTCGCGTTCAGCAGAGCACGGAATGGGCTTATGCTGACAAACGCAAATGGACTTGATTTTAACCGTAGACCATTGAATCCATCTAGATTTTTGTCAGAGGTAAAACTTGGCTTGATTCGTAGGGTGAAAAAGTTAAATTAATTTGAATATATTCATACAATTGATGTGAATGAAAATAGGAAAAGCATTGAGTTTCTGCCTGGCGATGATGCGGACATAAAGTTGCATCACTGCCTTGTCAGCGCTCCCATTGCTATCTCCCAGCTCTTCCCCCAGACGAGAACCATGGATGGCGAACGTCAATGATCTGTACTGTATTATTGGTGATAATCGTGTTCGTGCATAACCACGCTCAATGTGCCGGTACGATCTTTACTGGTCTGCCGTATTGATCGGAACCCACGCCCATGCCGTAAGCGTCCGGCTTGATGGTTAACAGCGGATCGGAATAACTGCTGCCGGAACTATGCACTGGCAGTATCTTAACCGGGAGAGCTGATCAGGCTCTCCGGCAACCACCCTTTATGCTTCAACTAACGGACACCAAAATACATGCTGCGGCCTCCACGGCTAATCCATGTCGTAATCCTCCAGATCATGAGAATCACATTCATCATCGGCACACTTATCCCAGTCCGGCTCGTCCGGCTCATCGTCGAAGATTTCATCGGCATCACCATCTATCCAATATTCGTCAGCAGCTTCATCAGTCTCCTGGCAATCCGGGCAGAGATCAGCAGCCACCTCGTCTCTGTCGGTGTAATCGTCGTCATCATATTTTTCGCCGCATTCCTTACAGGTCATTTTCATTTGTTTTCCTCCGTAGATATTATTTATTCTTGATTGCAAGTTCCTGTATTTATTATTAATCACAGGTAATAAATAAAATGCCTGCTGTTCATGCGCCTATCGCCGCGCACAAGTACCGTTACATGCTGCGGGTTCCACGGGGTTATTGTCAAATGTCATCCTGCGCAGAGAGTTTATACTGCCATGTGGAACACTTTTCAGCCGGAGCCTTACGCCTTGTATTTATATATTTGACACGATTATAGTCTGAGTCCGTTACAGATTATAAATCAACAACAAAGGAACACGATCATGGAACTAAATTTAATGTTAAACAGCCTTTACAGATTATAAATCAACAACAAAGGAACACGATCATGGAACTAAATTTAATGTTAAACAGCCTTGACAGAGTGCAGAAGCAGGCGGCGATGGCGACGGGGTATGTGCGGGTCTTGGGAGGTCCGGGAACGGGCAAGACGAGGCTTCTGGCTGCCCGGTTATGCCAGTTGATCCAGAGCGGGGTTGACCAGCGTAACATTTTAACCTTTACGTTCAATGAAAACTTGATGATGGAAATGCGGAGATGGACAACCGAGCTAACTGGCAAATACCTGCTGTCCAATATCTGTACTTTTCACATTTTCTGCTTCAACATCGTAAAACATAATATCTACCGGGTGCCTTTCCCCAATAAATTTATAGTCATAGACAGTGATACCCAGCTTAAACTGCTGCGCATGGTCTATGCCGACCTGGGCGTGTCAGCCGACAAATATCCGCCGGGCAGGATGCTCAAGCAAATATCCACGCTCAAGGGCCGGCTTAATTACGTTCAGCATCTGCATCGGGCAGTTACGCCTGATATTGCAGATGATCTCGGGCTGGACATCAGTTACGCCGGGAATGAGATTTTCATTTATTATCTGATGAAACAACTCGAACACGGGGTATTGGACGCTGACGACATTCTATATTTCGCGCTGTTTCTGCTAAAGCTCAACAAAGATCTGCTGGATGAAACGCAGGATCACGCGCAGTGTATTCAGGTTGACGAGTTCCAGGATGTGAATAAAGCCCAGTTTGAACTGCTCATGCTGCTCCAGAAGCACAAGAATCTGTGCGTCGCCGGCGATCCGGATCAGGCAATTTACACATCGCAAGGCGGCAATAGAGGGTACCTCAATAATTTCGACGGTCATTTCCCCGGCTCGCAGACTTTCATGTTGACCAAGAATACCCGCTCTGATTTCTCTATCTTCACGGCTTGCAACTCTCTGATTAATACTATAGGACCCAAGATGGAACCCGCCGACGATTTAGACGGGCAGACTTGCTCTCACGAGGCCGATGATGACGCGGACGAAGCTAGATTCATCGCAAGGCATACCGGACAAACGAACAGTTTCCACGAAGTCCCATATAAAGATATTGCGATTTTATACCGCGCGAGCCCGATGACCAGGCTTATCGAAGAAGCGCTGATTGAATCCAGCATACCTTATACCGTTGCTGAC
>CAIKZE010000090.1 GCA_903831825.1 uncultured Lentisphaeria bacterium
ACTCCAAAGTCTCGGAGTAATTGAAGAAAAGTACCACAAGCATCCTGCTTGTGATTTTACTCAAGCTGGAAGCTTGAGGTACTCTGGACTTTTGAAAACTGATAGATATTATGTTCAACGGGACTCCAAAGTATCGGAGTGGTTGGGGAAGTTCGAGAGTTCTAAAGTGCGGAAGTGCCCCGCTTGGCGGGTCCCGCGACTGCGGGAGAGAAAAGTTAAGAACAGGTAAAATCATAATAAAGCGGTGTCCAAAATGTGCAGACGCGGTGTCCAAAATGCAAAGAAAGTGAATAGTGAATGGTAACTGGTGAATAGTAAAAACAAATGGAAAAGGGTGTCCAGAATGAGGCGACGCAGTGTCCAAAATCCAGGGGACAGGAGTCCAGAATGGTTATAAAACTGAAAAACGTTGTGTTCAAGAGGTCTCCAAAAGCTCGGACAGTATGCCAGTTTCGCCGAAACTGGCAAGCAAGGCGGTTTTGGCAAAACCGCCATACAGTGGAGCCCTGCACCTGCTGTCCAAATTGTCCAGAATGGAACAGGGGTCCAAAATGCTGTCAGTTAAAGAAAACCTCAACCGGACGGTCAATTGAAAATTGAAAGTGGAAAATTTAAAGTGAAAAAACAAAACAATAACAGCCTCAAAGGAGTCTCCAAAACCTCGGAAATGTGGTTTTGTTGTAGCGCCGTCCGTATCGGACGGGGTTTTAAATCTTCCCTCTCAGAGAGAGGGCACTACACCGGAGCATTCTGCACAACAGGTGTCCAAAATGAATAATTGAAAATTGAAAGTGGAAAATTGAAAATGAAAAAACAAAACAACAATAGCCTCAAAGAGGTCTCCAGGGGCTCGGAAATGTTCAGCAACAGGGGGTGTCCAAAATATGCGGATGGGGTGTCCAAAATCTTGGGGTTCTCCATAAGCCCCATAAGCCCATGAGGCCCCATCGGTTTGCAGTCGTGGCGAAAGTCCATAGGTACCATATAGGTAGCCGGAGAAGGCGCTGCGCAAATTATTTGACGAGGCCGGGGAGAATTTGGGTGTTCCGCCATTTGCCGTTGGAATCTCTGAAAAAAACGAAAGTTACCGGAAATGTTGCCGGGATGCTTTTCTTCAGTTCGATTTTGCCCAATACGGGGTCGGTTAAGATGGTATCACGGTTGCTGATGAAAGTCACTTCCGTGAGCCAGTTGAACTTGGTTCTGTTACCGGAGACAATCCCGGTATGTCGGCAGGTTACGGCGGCCTTTCCGGCGTATGCCGAATCGTAATAGGTTTCAATCTGCCTGGCGGCGGCCTGGCGGTCAATTTTATAGTAATAGTGCATGAACAGCACGAATGCGGCGACAATGACAAAGAAGATTAAGGTTGTCCGCAGGAACTTCAAAAGTTTCTCTCCTTGCGGTGGCGGTAGACCGATTGGAGGATACCCAGGCAGGTCATGGAGAGCAGCATGAATGACCCGCCGTAACTGACGAACGGCAGGCATACGCCGGTGACCGGATTGACGCCGATACTCATGCCCATATTAATGAAGGAGTGCGTAAAGAAAATACAGGCGGTGCCTACCGCGATAAACCTGCCGAAGTCGTCAGACGCGGTAAATGCCGTCCGCAGGATGGAAAAGGCGAGCAGGATATATGAAAGAATCAGCACCATGCATCCGGCAAAACCGGTCTCCTCCGCGATCACGGAAAATATAAAGTCATTATTGGAAACGGTTTGCGGCAGAAACCCCAGCGTGTTCTGGGTGCCTTGCCCGATGCCTTTGCCGATGGCGCCGCCGCTGCCGACGGCGAGCCGTGCCTGGAATTGGTTGTAGCCGCGATGGGTGATGTCGCGTTCAGGGTCGAGGAAAGTAAGCAGCCGCTCTTTCTGATAGGTTTTAAGGAACGGATAGTATTCGCCGACCTCGTTGATGACTTCGGCGGTGACGATCACCGCAAGAACGGCGCCGGCAGTGATAATGTATTTCCATTTCAGCCCGGAGACAAAAATCAGTCCGATGAAGATCGGGATCAGGATGATTGCGCTGCCGAGGTCCGGTTCCTTGGCGATCAGCAGGAACGGGATCGCGACCAGCAGCCCGGCCCAGGCCATATATCTGAATTTATTGATGTTGAACGAGGGCGCGGTCATGATATGACTGAGCAGCAGCAGGATGGCAAGCTTGGCGAGTTCAGACGGTTGCAGCCGGATTCCGGTACCGAAGTCCAGCCATCGTCTGGCCCCGTAGATTTTGACCCCGAAAATTAATACGACAACCAGCAGGATTAGGCACAGGACATAGAACACCCAGACCAGCGGTTTCAAATCCCGGTAGTTGGTGCAGGCCATTACGGTCCAGAAACAGGCCCCCATGGCAATCCATTGCAGCTGTTTGAGCCAGAACATTGAGGAGGAATAGGTTCCGATCTGTTGTCCGGTGGAATAGATGAAAATCAAGCCGATGACCAGCAACAACAACACGGAAAGTATCTGGAGATAGTCAAAGCTGGCGACATAATTAATGACACGTTTAAGGAAAAAATCGTGGTCCGATTGTCTTTTCACCATAAATGCCATATCAATCATCAACCGGACATAATCCGGTTGCCTTTCACCTTAACAGCATTTTCCAACGTGATCGAATAAAACTGTTATCAAGCCTGAAATGTCTGTTCCCGTTTCGGCCCGACAGATATGATCGCGATCTCCGCGTCCACCAGTCCGGAGATTCTTTCCAGATATTTTCTGGCGTTTGCCGGAAGATCGTAGTAATTGCGGACATCGGCGGTGCTGCATTTCCATCCAGGCATGGACTCATAGACAGGCTTGACTTCATTAAGCGCTTTGGTATCCGACGGCATGTCTTCGGTAATCTGGCCGTCAACTTCATAAGCGGTACAGATTTTCAGCTCATCGAGTCCGTCGAGGACATCAAGTTTGGTGATGGCCAGTTTGTCCACGCCGTTGATCATGCATGAATAACGCGAGGCAACCGCATCGAACCAGCCGCAGCGTCTCGGTCGGCCGGTGGTGGCGCCGTATTCGTTGCCGACTTTGCGGAGGTCTTCCCCGACGGCGTCTTTCAATTCGGTGGGAAACGGACCTTCGCCGACCCTGGTGGTGTAGGCTTTCATTACGCCCCATACCGAGGAGATATATTTCGGAGCGATGCCGGCGCCGGTACATGCGCCGCCGGAGGTGGTGTTGCTGCTGGTGACAAAGGGATAGGTGCCGTGGTCAATGTCCAGCAGCGCGCCCTGTGCGCCTTCACACAAAATATTTTTTCCGGCCTTGGCGGCGCGGTTTACGGTCAGTACGGTATCGGTGATATACGGCTTCAGGAATTCCGCCGCAATTTTGACTTTCTGCCAGGCAGCGTCAACATCCAATTCCTGGGCGCCGCGCGCTTTGAATATCTGGTTGTATTTTACGGCCTGTTCCCGGAAAGTTTTTTCGAATTCGGCCAGGTTCTGCATCTGGATGGCCCTGATGCCGACTCTGGCGGCCTTGTCGGAATATGCCGGACCGATGCCGCGTTTGGTGGTGCCGAGCTTCCTGCCGGAGGCGGATGATGCTTCGTTAAGGGCGTCAGCCTGTTTGTGATATTCAAAGATCAGGTGGGCTTTCGTGCTTAACTGGATTACGGAGATATCCAGGCCTCTGGCTTTCAGGTCGAGCATTTCGTCCATCAGGCTGATGGGATCCACTACCAGTCCGTTGCCGATAACACAGAGCGTTCCCGGACGGAAAATTCCGGACGGCACCAGATGCAGGACATATTTCTTGTCCCCGATTTCAACAGTATGTCCGGCGTTATTGCCGCCTTGAAAACGAACAACTATATCAGTGTTCTCGGTAAGAACATCTATCAGTTTCCCTTTTCCTTCATCGCCCCACTGCGTTCCGACCAGGATATTTACCGGCATTTTCTATTTTTCCTTAACAGTTGAATATTCACAGTCTTTCATCAATCATAGACATTGTAACATCGAAAACAAAAAGTATAATCTAATTTCATAACATCAAAATGCAAGTCATTAAGCCAAAATAAAAAATGGAAAGGCTGCCGAGGTAATTCAAGGACAAAACCGGGTTAGGTTTCAGGCATCCGGACGGCATTCAACTATTGTTTTATAACTTCAATTTTCTACCGAAAACGAGGTTTAATATGCCTGCAAAAACTGACGGACGGCTTAATCTTTGCAGCATCTTTCTGGTCAGTTTCAGCTTAAAAAATTGAGAATAGCGGAAAGTCAGATCCAGTAATCGCACGGCGGAGAGCATCTCGTCTTCGCCAATTACATTTTTCCTGTTTGCCCGCGCAAAAGCGGCGGCAAGCGCGAATGTTACCGGGATGCTTAACAGCAAATGCCGGATTCCCATTTCGTATGACAAACCGTTAACAATGTCTCCGCAGAAGTGCATGGCATCAAGTCTGCCGTAAAAGAATTGCCGGAATATTTCCAGCGCCGGATCGTCCGGGGCTATCTTAGATGAAAGATTGAGGATTTGCTTGCCGCCAATATCCGGAGCCTGCGGATTAATCCGCCGCAAATTCCCTCCCCCGGCGGCAAATATGGAATGGGCGCATAGCATTTTCATGCGCAACGTCGAAGATTTGACAGTCAAAGGGTCATCATCCCGCAAATATCCGGTAAGCAAAATACGGAAATCAATAATATCTTTAAACGAAGCAGTTCCCTTGATCAGCTCCGCCGACAGCACAGGAATGGCTTTGCAGGTGAAATTCATTGCGTCCGCGGCGAATCCGGCATCCGCGGCGCTGACCGCATTGTAATTATCTTTGGCCGCATGAAAATCAACAATTCTGGACAAGGCATAAAGCCTCAACTTCAGCGGCATTGTCTCATCATGGAGAATTGCCTTGTATCCGGCATGTACATGCCGCACCACCGGCAATGATACCGGATTTTCATTGGAGTATTCGACACTGCCGGCCGCCATCCGCTCCCGTAATGATCCGGCAACTCCGGCAATAATTTCCGGCTGATGCTCCATTAAAGTTGCCGATGTATTGCCGACGCCCGGACAAAGAAAGCGCAAACTTGCCGAACAGTGACCGTCTTTCCAATTGACAATATACAGCGGGAACACGCGGCAGATCAGCGGTTTCGCCTTAATTTCATGCAGAACGCACCCTCCGCCGTCCTCCCTGAAAACACATTCGCCGTCGGCAGTTTTAGCCACGACAAAATCAGACGGCTGCGCAGGCGAAGGGATAAACCATTCCGCGGGCGGATATTTCCCCGATGGAAGCATCGTCTTTTTCAAACGATCCGCTTCCTCCCCGGTAATCTTGATTGCGAGTCTGCAACAATACCCGCAACGCCGGCAACTGAACCGTTGTTGCGGATAAAAGTCAATATGATTTGATACTGTATTTTTCATCTGAAATTACGTTATGCACCTTTAAAATATGTCGGACAAATATGCCTCAGGTCCGCGTTAAATGCAAATAATTTGTGACATGGGCCGGCTGAAAAAATTGCTATCCTGTCAGCGGATTTGCTGATCGCATTTGAAACCATGCGTTTTTTATGGTACTTTAAACAGTGTAATATTATTAAAACCAATGAGGTAAATATAATGGAAAAAAATCTCAATGAGATGCGTTCTATATTGATGCAGATGGGTGAAAAAGCGCTGCAGGCGTCCAGATTTCTGGCGGTGGCGGGTACCGATGCGAAAAACCGATGCCTGAACCGGATGGCCAATGAACTGGAAGCCTCGGAAAACGAGATCAGCAAAGCCAATGAAAAAGATATGGAAGCCGGACGCAAGAACGGTCTTTCCGGCGCGATGCTTGACCGCTTGAAGCTCAATGCCGACAGGATTAAGTCCATGGCCGACGGCCTGCGTTATGTTGCCGGGCTGGCAGACCCGGTCGGCATAAATTTATCCACAACTGTCCGCCCGAACGGTCTGAAAATTGAAAAAATCTCGGTTCCGATCGGAGTTATCGGCATCGTTTATGAATCGCGTCCCAATGTCACGGTTGACGCCGCCGGGCTCTGTTTGAAGGCCGGCAATGCGGTCATTCTGCGCGGCGGGTCGGAAGCTTTCCACTCGAACTGCGTGCTGGCGCACTGTCTCAACCGCGCCGCCGTGCTTTCCGGAATGCCGGACGGCGCGGTTCAACTCGTGCCGTGGACCGACCGCCAGGCGGTTGGAATCTTGCTTAAAATGGACAAATATATTGACTTAATCATACCGCGCGGCGGCGAAAGCCTGATCCGGGCGGTGGTCGAACAGTCCACAATCCCGGTCATCAAGCATTATAAAGGCGTATGTCATTTGTATGTTGATGCTGAATGTGATATTGACATGGCGGTAAAAGTGGTGGAAAATGCCAAATGCCAGCGTCCCGGCACCTGCAATGCCCTGGAAACTTTGCTGATTAACAAATCGGTCGCGGAGAAATTCATTCCCAAGTTTGTCAAATCCATGAAAAAGTCCGGCGTGGAATTACGCGGCGATTCAAGATTTATCACTATGGTTCCGGATGCCGTGGAAGCTACGGAAGACGACTTTTACGCTGAATTCCTCGACCTGATTCTGGCGGTGGCGATTGTTGACGATGTCACTCAGGCGGTTGAGCATATCAACAAATATGGGTCTAAGCACAGTGACGGCATCATTACCAGCAATCTGGCAAATGTAAAGTACTTCATGGACTGGGTTGATTCCGCAACGGTTTATCACAATGCCTCGACCCGTTTTACTGACGGCGAGCAATTCGGCATGGGAGCGGAGATCGGCATCAGCACGGACAAATTGCATGCCCGCGGGCCGATGGGCTTGCCTGAACTTACCACCTACAAATATCTGATTTACGGCAACGGCCAGATCAGAACTTAACGCATGACAACAAAACTTTCAGGCAATGCGGCAATATACACTATCGGCTGTCGTTTAAATCAGGCTGACAGTTCCCTCGTTTGTGACCGTCTCACTCGCGACGGCTGGAACATTATTGAAATGGAGCCGGGTTCTGAGCTAAACCTGATTATCATCAACAGTTGTTCGGTAACCGGAACGGCTTCGCAGAAAAGCCGCCAGGCCGCCAGGAAATTCCGGAGGCTTTATCCGTCCGCCTGTATTGTCGTTACCGGATGCAGCGCCGAAGTTGAAAATGAGTTTTGGGCCGGAGAAAATTCGGTTGATATTGTGCTGACCAATCCGCAAAAAAAAGAACTGGTTGAACACGTCAGGACTTTCTTTGAAGATCAGCGGCAGGTGTCCGGCATGTTGAAGTTCAGCTCCAATGAACCGCCGGATGTGTTCATGGAAAATGCCGAGTCCAGTTTCCCCTTTAAAAGCCGGGCGTTCCTTAAAATCCAGGAGGGATGCAACAACTTCTGCAGCTATTGTATTGTTCCTTACACCCGGGGCAGAGAGCGTTCCCGCGCCTGGGATGAGGTTATTGCAGACTTTAAACACCAGCTTGATTCCGGATTTCAGGAGATCGTGCTGGCGGGAGTCAATGTCTGCGCCTATAATGATCACGGACGGCGGTTGCCGGATCTGCTGAACAAACTGACCGGATTCGAGGGTAAATTCCGCATCCGGCTGAGTTCGACCGAACCGCATCCGGACAATATGGAACTGCTGTCGGTGATGGCCGGCAATCCCAAAATATGCCGTTTCCTGCACCTTTCGCTGCAGCACGGCACGGACGAGATTCTCAGCGCGATGAACCGCAAATACACCACGGCCGAATATGCCGATTTTGTCCGTGCGGCCCGCTCCCTGATCCCCGGCATTCACATGGGGACTGATATCATCGTCGGCTTTCCCGGAGAAACAGACGAACTGTTCCGCAAAGAATGCGAGTTTGTCCGGCAGATGGCTTTTGCCAATGTCCATATCTTCACGTTTTCCCCGCGCAAAGGAACGCCGGCGGCGACGCTGCCCGGCCAGGTGAATCCCGAAGTCGCCAGACAGCGTTATAAGCAGTTGATGGAGATAACCGAAGCTTCCTCGGTCGAATTTATCCGGTCGCAACTGCATCAGAAGCTCCAGGTCATCTTTGAATCCCGCGACAAACAAGGACGCTTTACCGGCTGGTCCGATAATTATGTTTCCGTCCGGTGCGGCGCTGCCGGAATTAATCCGCATGGTATCACCGATGTTATCGCGGCAAGGGCCGTTCCCGGCGGAATCGAGGCTGAAATGCCGTGTCCGGCAATGTGATTCCGCTTATATTTAGCGTTTGTAATTTCTCTAATTATTACCCTGATTTGCCGTTACAGCCTTTGGTTTTTCAGTTAAATGTGTTATCTTATTTAGATTTGCTGGATGTTTATTATATCCCGGAAAGCGTTTCCGGAAAAATTTAAAATAAGGAAATGATAATATGGCCAGAATTCATCCGACAGCTATTGTTGAGGCAAAAGCAGCGCAGATCGCCGATGATGTTGAAATCGGAGCGATGGCTTATGTCGGTCCTGATGTAAAGATTGGACCGGGATGCAAACTGCTTCCTCAATGTCATGTTACCGGATATACCACCATGGGCGCGAATAATACGGTTTATCCGTTTGCCTCGCTCGGCACCCCTGCCGAAGACTTCGCGTTCGAAGGCGGAAAGACTTATCTCCGCATCGGGGACGGCAATATTTTCCGCGAAGGCGTTACGGTCAATACCGGCACCAAGCCTGATACCGAAACCGTTATCGGCAACCGCTGTTTCCTGATGGCGAATGTCCATGTGGCTCATAACTGCATCCTTGGCAATAACGTCATTCTGGTGGTCGGCGCCGGGCTTTCCGGCTATGTCACCATTTTTGACCGTGCGTTTGTTTCCGGGCTGACCGGAATTCATCAGTTCTGCCGCGTCGGACGGCTCGCCATGCTCAGCGGCGGCTCGGTGTTTTCGAAAGACATTCCGCCGTTCATGACTGCGGAAGGCCGCAACGGCGGCGTGAAGATGGTCAACCTGGTCGGCCTCAAACGCGCCGGCATCTCCGATGAAGCCATCCGGGCGCTGCGCGATGTCCACCGCATTTTCTTCCGTCTGGGACTGAATACCACCAATGCCATTGAGCAGATCAAGGCGGAAGTCCCGCTGCTGCCGGAAGTCAAGGAATTCCTTGATTTCTGTGAATCCAGCGAACGCGGCGTACTCCAGAACCGCATCGCCGGCAAGCGTTCATAATAAGCTAACAGCATTCAAGATAACAGGAGATTACTCAAGATGGTTGAAGCTTTGCCCAGAAACCCCAAATTCCATCAGCGCCGCGGCCCGGTTGTGCTCGTCATCATGGACGGTGTCGGATTCGGCCAGTATCCCGACGGCGACGGCTTCCTGCAGGCCTATACCCCGGAACTCAAGAACCTTTTGAAAAGCTGCCCTAATACCCAATTGAAGGCCCACGGCATTGCGGTCGGCATGCCTTCCGACGAAGATATGGGCAACAGCGAAGTCGGCCATAACGCCATCGGCTGCGGCCGCGTTTTCGCCCAGGGCGCCAAGCTGGTGGAAGCAGCCATTGCCGGCAAGTCCATATTCAACGGCGCAACCTGGAAAAAAGTCATCGCCAACTGTCTTGAAAAGCACAGCACCCTGCACTTTCTCGGGCTTTTCTCCGACGGCAACGTGCACAGCAATATCGCCCACCTGAAGGCCATGATTCTCCAGGCCAAGGCTGAAGGCGTCAAGAAAATCCGCATCCATGCGCTGCTCGACGGACGCGATGTGCCGGAAACTTCCGCATTGCTCTATATCGACCCGTTTGAACAGTTCCTGGCCGGCCTTAACAAGGACGGCGTGGACTTCCGGATCGCCTCCGGCGGCGGCCGGATGGTCATTACCATGGACCGCTACGGCGCGGACTGGAACATGGTCAAAAAAGGCTGGGCGGTTCATGTCCGCGGCCAGGGCGATTGCTACAAAACTGCCCATGAGGCGGTTGAAACCATCCGCAAAAAAACCGGTTCCATTGACCAGGATCTCCAGCCGTTTGTCATTTCCGATGACGGCAAAACTCCGATCGGCAAAATGGTTGACGGCGACTCCGTGATTTTCTTCAACTTCCGCGGCGACCGCTCCATCGAGATCACCGCCGCTTTCGAGGAAGACAAGTTTGACAAATTCGACCGCGGCGTCCGTCCGCAGGTCTTGTATGCAGGCATGATGGAATACGACGGCGACCTGCATGTCCCAAAGAATTTCCTGGTAAAACCTCCCGCCATTGACCGCACGGTCGGCGAATATCTCTGCGCCAGCGGCGTTAAGCAGCTCGCGATCAGCGAAACCCAGAAGTTCGGACACGTCACCTACTTCTTCAACGGCAACCGTTCCGGCAAATTCAATGAACGGCTCGAAGACTATGTCGAGATCAAATCCGACAACGTGCCGTTCGAACAGCGCCCGTGGATGAAGTGCGCCGAAATTACCGATCAGGTCTGCGCCGCGATTGAAGACGGCAAATACAGTTTCATCAGGATGAACTTCCCCAACGGCGACATGGTCGGCCATACCGGCGTTTTTCAGGCGGTGCTGGTCTCCCTGGGCGCGTTGGACATCTGCATTAAACGCATCCGTGAAGCCGTCGCCAAAGCCGGCGGCGTAATGGTAATTTCCGCCGACCACGGCAACTGCGACGACATGCTGGAACATGACAAAAAGGGCAACCTCAAGTTTGATGAGGAAGGCGTACCTTCCCGCAAGACCAGCCATTCGCTCAATCCGGTGCCGTGCATCGTCTATGACCCGGAAAGAAAAGGCGAATATTCCGGTCTCAACGAAGGTCTTGGTATCAGTTCCCTGGCCGCGACCTGCATCGAACTGCTCGGCTTCCAGCCCCCGCAAGGCTACGATTCCGGAGTGCTCAAGTTTAACTGATTGCTTCGTTATTTCCCGGCGCACTTGATTAACGTCAAGGTGCGCCGGTTTTTTTTGCCCAGGTTCGCGAAGCATGGACATTATGGACATTATGGACATTATGGACATTATGGACATTATGGACATTATGGACATGCCTTGTGCAGAATGCTTTTGCCCGTCCGGCCAACGCAACCGCCCAGGCTGGTTAAGGTTTTCGTTAACTGCATTGCCGCCCATTATTCCCATTATTCCCATCTGTCTTGAGAAATCCCCGTCCGAGACGGACGGCGCTACACCACAACCGCCCGACTCCGACACTTTGGAGTGCCGTTGAGCGGGAGTTTCAGTGGATTTTCCGGCGACACCCCAGTCCTCCCAGTCCTCCCAGTCCTCCCAGTCTCCCATCGTCTTCCGGCGACTCCGACACTTTGGAGTGTCCTTGAGCGGAATCGTATTCCGCAATGGAGGGTTGTGCTCTGTCACAACCGCCCGACTCCGACACTTTGGAGTGTCCTTGAGCGGAATCGTATTCCGCAATGAAGGGTTGTGCTCTGTCACAACCGCCGGACTCCGAGACTTTGGAGTCCGGTTGAACAGAGCGTTTTTCATTTTTAACTTTTCTTGCTTTTCTCGCTTTCCACTTTTCTCGCTCCTTCACACTCCGACACTTTGGAGACCACGCCAGCACAATTATTTTTTACCACAGAGGCACAGAGACACAGAGAAAACTTTTTACTTTATCTTTGCTCCACCAACTTCTAACTCCTAACTTCTAACTTCTAACTTCTGTTCTCATAAACATTTCCGAGTCCTGGAGAGCTTTTCTGCATAACATATTCCTCTTTTTAACATCTGCGTCCATCTGTGACATATCCGCATTCTGGACAATTTGGACATCCCCGGTGCAGGGTACCGTTGTATGGCGGTTTTGCCAAAACCGCCTGGCTTGCCAGTTTCGGCGAAACCGGCATACTGTCCGAGCTTTTGGAGACCTCTTCAGCACAACGTTTTTCAACTTTTCTCACCTTTCTTCTATAATCTTTTCACCCGTTCCGGGTTTTTCACCAGTCACCAGTCACCAGTCACCAGTCACTAATTGTCCCTACATATATAGGAGTTTTGTCAACAGGCAGTATGAAAGCAGGCTCAATAAACGGAAAAAAGGCGGAATATTTTTTTACCACTAACCGGGCTGCTTTTCGAATATCTATTAGAAGACGCTTACCAGGCCCCCTTAGAACAACCAATATGGGGTAATTTCAAAAAGATGAGTTGCAAAAAAGAACCAGAGTCATTAAAGTATTTCTTCATTGAATTTGGAAGAGAAAGTTTGATATTAAAAAGAAAAAGTAAAGCTACCCAGGCAATAAGCGATAGGGCGTGATAGTGAGAAACATACTGAAAACCTTGGATAAACTGCAAGCTGAACTTGCCGCGTTGCGTCCGCTGGATGCGGAAACAAATGCCCGGCTGGAGCAAAAGCTTAATATCGAGTTGAACTGGAACTCCAATGCCATTGAAGGAAATACGCTGACCCTGGGCGAGACCAGGACGTTTCTGCTTTATGGCATTACCGCCAAAGGCAAACCGTTTCGCGACTATCTGGAGATTGCCGGACACAACGAAGCATTGGATTATGTTGCCGCCGCAGTTAGAAACCAGGAACCGCTGACTCATAGTTTCTGCCGGTTCCTGCATAAAATACTGCTGGGAGAAAAACCGTTTCGAGTAAAAGCGGAGACGCCGGACGGTCAACCGACGACTCGGGAAATTTGTCCGGGGGAATATAAGCAACAGCCCAACAGCGTAATGACCTCCACCGGCCAAATGTTTCATTATGCCCCGCCCGGCGAAGTGCCGTCGCGCATGGCGGATTTGTTCGACTGGTACAATCAACAGCTTGCCATGAAAACGCACGGATTGCTGATCGCCTGTGAATTCCACTACCGTTTTGTGCGCATTCATCCGTTTGATGACGGCAATGGACGGATGGCAAGACTGCTGATGAATCTGATTCTGATGCAGCACGGCTATCCGGTGGCGATTGTGCCGATGAAAAAGCGCAAGGAATATATTGCCGCGCTGGAAATTGCGGACGCATCCGGGGAAATTGCCGACTTTATCAATTTTATCGGTTTATGCGTTTGCGACACCATAAAACTGACGATCAAGGCCGCGCATGGCGAAGATGTCTGGCAAGATAGTTCACCGATAAGTTCACCGATAGGTTCACCGACCACGGCAGAACGGATATTGGATTTGACCCGGGAAAATCCCGGCATTTCCACCGCTCAAATGGGGGAACGCATTGGCATCAGCAAACGCGCGGTATTGAAACAGATTGAGAAATTGAAGCTTGCCGGACGCCTCCGGCGCGTCGGTTCAGCGAAAAGCGGTCATTGGGAAGAAATTTGACCAGATGCGCCCAATGTTTCATAGAAAAAGTTTAAATAAACCTTATTTTTAAATCCTGCAACTGAAAATATTGAAATAAGAAGTATAAATGAACGATATATCAATGAATATATCCAATAAAAATGAGAATAAAGTGGACAGACCCCGCTCAGATCAATTTTAGCCTGTTCTTTAAACTGAAAAATCGGGGTCTTTAGCTTTGGCGTTTTCGTTGCTTGAATACCGGAGTTAATATGTCGCTCCGCTGGAGCTGAAATTTATTTATGGGATTTTGGGCTATTAATATTTCGCGCCGCTGGCGCTTTTGAACGAAGAATACAGCCGGTTTTACCATGAAGAACATGAAGAGAATGAAGGCGGCATCAAGCGTTTATAGTAGCAATAAGGTGTGGGATTGTGCGACTCTGACAGAGTCGAAAGTACCTCAAGCTTCCAGCTTGAGAAGAAGTCGCAAGCAGGATGCTTGCGGTACTCTGGGCATATCGTGCCGATATGCCTTTCCGCTGGAGCTTTTGCTTCCGATGATGATTAAGCATTTAAGAGATGCCAACGGCATCAAACGTTTATAGTACCAAAATCTTGTGCGCCTCCGCCAGTTTTTCCCGTACCTCTGTTGCTTCATTGTTTTTATGGGGTAAATTAGAGTTGAATCAGCTTTTTTACGAGGTAAATTACGAGCAGATAATAGTTCTATTTTCGGGGATAAGGAAGGAGAGTGATAATACTACAAAAGCCTTCATGGACTTAGTCCGTCGGGGAGTCATTCCCGGCAGTCCGAAAAAACGATTTTTCCGGAGTTCCATCCGGACAGCGGCAAAACGGCGAACCATAGTCGAATACCAGACTGCGGCTCGACAGACGGATTCAAACTTCAGTTAACTCAGAAAGAGACATCTAATGAAAAATAAATTGATTATTCTTATGCAAAAACTGGCAGTGGCAAGCGGACTGATGATAGCATTTTCAGCGAACACCGTACTGAGCGAAAACATTGTGCCGGCAGACTTCCGGGAGGTAACAAGCGGCGTCAAATATCAATTGATCGGCGAATACAGTATTGAAAGATTAAACAAGATACTTACCAGTGAACTCGCTGATTTTTCCAGCTTTCCCATGACGTATCCGCCGGCGAAGAACGCGGTTAAACTTTACAAAGTTATCTACGGCACAGTCATCCCGGAAGACAATAACCGCCCGGTTCAGGTTTCCGGCCTGATAGCTGTTCCGGAAATAGCCTCGACGAAGCTCCCCGTGGTGTCTTATCAGCACGGAACAGTATTTGCGCGCGACGAAGTGCCCTCATGCATTGAGAAATCAATGGAGACCAGACTGATTATAGCGCGGTTTGCCGGTCAGGGTTATATCGTAATTGCGGCTGATTATATTGGCAAGGGCGTCTCAAACGAACCTGACAGTTGGCTGGTAAAAGAAAGTACCGCACAAGCCTGCCTGGACATGCTGCTTGCATCAAGGGCTGTCTGTTCGGACTTGAAAATCACTCCTCTGGAATTATTTCTCAGCGGCTGGTCACAAGGCGCATTCAGCACGTCAGTATTTTTAAATCGCCTGGAAAAAATTGGAATACCGGTCAAGGCGGCGGCGGTGGCCAGCGCTCCGAACGATATTTACCTGTGCGTTAATCGCTGGATTCATGTCCCTTCCAAACTTGACGTCAACTGGCTGGTGGCAACGTCCGCGATGCTCGTGAACTCCTACGAAAACTACTACAAAATGCCCGGCCTGACCGCGGCGGCAATAAAACCGGAATATTTGCAGACGGCGCGCGAGTTTTGCAGTAATCGAATGAGCTGGGAAGACGCGGAAAAGAAATTGCCGGCTAAAGTCAAGGATTTGTTTCAGGAAGAATTCATTAACCAGGGATCGCTGGTGGCGAACCGTTTCTTTCAGCAATTGCAGTTGAATTCCTCCTATAACTGGCGCTTCAAGACTCCGGTATATTATTACTACGGCACGATTGATGAAGTGGTGACCCCTTATATGGTACAATTGCCGGTTGAATACCAGCAGACACTGGGCGCGGCTAAGGCGCAGGCGATATTTGCCGGTGGAAACGCCAATCATCGCGGGACTTTCGTCTTTGCCGTCAACAATCAAAAGCAGCAGTTCGACGAATTACGCAGCACAAAGTGATATTCTGATCTTCAGGCTGTGGAATGATCACGGTTGTCCTTCGCGGCAACTCAAAAGCTTATTGGGGAGCGGCTTCGGCGGCATCGGTGTCGCAATTTAACTTTGGTGTTTTCGTTGCTTGAATACCGGGGTTAATATGCCGCTCCGCTGGAGCTGAAATTTATTTATGGGATTTTGGGCTATTAATATTTCGCGCCGCTGGCGCTTTTGAACGAAGAATACAGCCGGTTTTACCATGAAGAACATGAAGAGAATGAAGGCGGCATCAAACGTTTATAGTATCAATAAAGGTGGAGAATTGTGCGACTCTGACGGAGTCGAAAGTACCTCAAGCTTCCAGCTTGAGAAGAAGTCGCAAGCAGGATGCTTGCGATACTCTTGACATATCATGCCGCTATGTCTTTCCGCGCCCCCCTCTTCATTACTTTCATGTTCTTCATGGTGAAGCCGGTGAATTGTGACTGGTGACTGGTTACTGGTAAAAAACAGAAAGGTAAAAAAGATTTCCTCTGCGGCTTTGTGGCTTAGTGCGAGAAACAAAGATTTGATTTATGACGGGATTTTGAGCTATTAATATTTCGCGCCGATGATTAAGCATTAAGAGATGCCGACGGCATCAAACGTTTATAGTATCAATAAAGGTGGAGGATTGAGCGACTCTGACGGAGTCGAAAGTACCTCAAGCATCCTGCTTGAGCAACTAAAACGGAGAAGTCGCAAGCAGGATGCTTGCGGTACTCTGGACATATCGTGCCGATATGTCTTTCCGCGCCCCCCTCTTCATTACCTTCATGCTCTTCATGGTGAAGCGCATTCCGTGGTTAAAAATATAATGCCGGTCAGGCGACCGGCGCTCCCGGATTACCCTACCGTGGCTCCGCTGACGAAGGGGCCGTCAACAGTAATCAGCTTCAGGTCTTTGCCGTCTTTGGCGGCCAGCAACATGCCCTGCGATTCCACGCCGCGGATTTTGGCCGGTTTCAGATTGGCTACCACGACAATGATCTTGCCGGTGATTTCCTCCGGGGTGTAGTATTGCGCCACGCCGGCGACCAGTTGCCGGACTTCTTTGCCGATTTCAATCTGCAATTTCAGGAGTTTGTCCGCGCCTTCGATCCGCTCCGCCTTGATTACTTTCGCGGTGCGGAGCTGCGTTTTAAAAAATTCATCGATGGTGATTATGCCTTCAACGGGGGCTTCGGTCTTTACTTCCGGCGGTTTCACGGTTTTATCGGCGGCGGGCTTCTCCGCCAGTTTTTCCTCTTCGGTTTTGATGCGCAAAAACAGCGCGTCAATATCGGTCATTTGCAGACCGCTGAGCACATTTTGTTTATTATTCAGATCGGAGATGCGGCAATCCGTAAGCTGCGCCTCCGGGATTCCGAGGACCCGGCGCAGTTCAACCATTTTTTGCGGCATAACCGGATAGAGCAGCACTGACACATTCCGCAATATTTCGGCGGAATAATAGAGGACGGAATTGAGCCGGTCAATGCTGCCGGTTTTAGCCAGCGTCCACGGGGCGGTTTTCTCCAGATAGCGGTTGCCGGCGCGGACGACATTCATGATTTGCGCGATGCCGTGTTCCAGTTTCATTTCGGTGATGGCCTTTTCCATTTCCGGGATCGCGCCGCGAATGATTTCCTTCAATTCGGTTTCATTGTCCGTTTCGACATGCGGGACCGGAATGACGCCGCCGCAATTGCGCAAAGTCATCTTGACCACGCGGCTGAGCAGGTTGCCCAGGTCATTGGCCAGGTCGCAGTTGTACCGGTTGATAAAAGCGTCTTCGCTGAATACGGCATCCTGTCCCAGCGACATTTCCGCCATCAGGAAATACCTGAAAGCGTCAACGCCGTAAGTCTGGACCAGATCCATCGGGTTGACGACGTTGCCGCGCGATTTGCTCATTTTTTCAGCGCCGATCATCCACCAGCCGTGAGCGAAAATTGTTTTCGGCAATTCCACGCCCATCGCCTTGAGCATCGTCGGCCAGTAAACGGTATGGGTAGTGAGAATGTCTTTGCCGATCAGATGATAAGAGGCGGGCCACCATTTTTTGAACATCGCCTCGTCAGTGCCGTAACCGACGCCGGAAATATAGTTGATCAAAGCGTCGAACCAGACATAGCAGACGAAATCGGAGTCAAACGGCAGTTCGATGCCCCAGTGCAGTCTGGATTTGGGGCGGGAAATGCAGAGGTCGCCGAGCGGATTCCGCAGAAAGCCGAGCGTTTCATTGGCCCGGAATGCGGGCTGAATGAATTCCGGATGGGTCTTGATATGGTCAATCAGCCAATCCTGATACTGGCTCATCCGGAAGAAGTAATTGGATTCAACGATCTCCGAGGTTTCCCTGCCGCAGCTTTCTTCCGGGCATACGGTGGAACCGCTCAAATCCTTATCCGTAAAAAAGCGTTCGCAGTGAACGCAGTATCTGCCTTTGTACTCATTCTTATAAATCAGGCCGCGGTCATAAAGATCCTGGAGTATCTTTTGGACAACGGCTTTGTGTTCGGGGTCGGTGGTGCGGATAAATTTATCGTTGGTAATCTCCAGCTTCCGCCATAATTCCTTGAATCTGGTTACCGTTTCATCGCAATGCGCCTGCGGAGTGAGATTATTTTTTTCGGCGGCCTTCTGTACTTTCTGTCCGTGTTCATCGGTACCGGTCAGAAAAAAGGTGGGAATGCCAAGCGAGCGGTGATACCTGGCCAGCACATCCGCCAGAATCGTGGTATAGGCATGGCCGATATGCGGACGGTCATTGACATAATATATTGGCGTCGTTATATAAAAATTACCATTTTCCATAAAAATAATATCCCCCTTGAAATGATTTCTGAATATTCCGGTAAATAATTTAAATCAAATCATGCTCTTTTCAAAGCTCAATCCGGGATTATATTAGTATTATTCAAATTTTAAGAGAAGTCAGAAGTCAGTAGTCAGTAGTCAGAATGGAAGATATGAATTCAGAAGACAGAATACTGAATTCAGGACGGAAAGCATAAGACAGCTCAGGGTGAGCGTAATATTAACAACTAAGCAATAAATTATAGATTAAAGGATTAAGGATAATGCCGAAAAAAAGCGATAAACTGCCGAAGAAGAGCGATAAACTGCCGCTGCATGCCGAACTGTCCGTGGAGTTGACCTGGGACCTTATCCCCCTGTACCCAGATCTCAAGTCATGGGAAAAGGATTTCAAGGCGATTGACCCGCTGGTAAAGAAATTCATGAGCTACAAAGGACGGTTGGCCGAATCCCCGGAAATTCTGACCGAGGCCATCGCCGCGATGGATGACATGGAACGACTGACAGAGAAAGTTTATACTTACGCCCACCTGCGGGCCGATGAAGACACCGGCAGTTCCCACCATAGCGCGCTGATGGACCGCATCAACGCCAAATACGCCAAAATCTCAGGGGAAACCGCCTGGTTCGATCCGGAAATAATGACCATCCCGCTGAAAACAATGAATAAATTTCTCAAAAGCAAGGCGCTGAAATTCTATAAGCGCAGCCTGAAAGAACTGCTGCGCGAACGTCCGCACACGCTTTCCGAAAAGGAAGAGCGCATTCTGGGGCTGGCCTCGGACATTTTCAGCAGTTCCCATAAGACTTTCTCCAAACTGAACAACGCGGACATGAAATTCCCCAGGGTAAAAAATGAGCATGGCAAACTGGCGACGCTCACCCACGGCAACTATATCGAATTTCTGGAAAGCCATGACCGCGGCGTCCGCAAAGGCGCGTTCAGCGCCATGTTCGGCACCTACGAAAAATTCCGCAACACCCTGGCCTCGACGCTGGACGGCACCGTCAAAAAGCATGTATTCAACGCCAAAATCCGCAACTATCCGTCCGTACTGGAGGCATCGCTTTTCGAAGACAACGTTCCGGCGGAAGTTTATAACAACCTGATCAGCGCGGTAAAGACGAAATTGCCGATACTGCACAAATATCTGGCGGTCAGAAAAAAAGCGCTGAAACTGAAAAAGCTCGATATGTACGATATCTACAACCCGCTCGTTCCGGAATGCCGCATCAAAGTCTCCTGGGATGAGGCCTGCCGCTGGGTGCGGGAAGCGCTGAAACCGCTGGGCAAAGAATATTGCGCTCTTCTGGAAAACGCTTTTTCACAGCGCTGGATCGACGTCATGGAATGCAAAGGCAAACGCTCCGGCGCTTATTCCAGCGGCTGCTACGATTCCCATCCCTATGTCCTGATGAATTTCAACGGCACGCTGGGCGACGTGTTCACGCTGGCCCACGAACTCGGGCATTCCATGCATTCGCTGTATTCCAACCGCAATCAGCAATACCATTACGCCGACTACAGCATTTTCGTCGCGGAAGTGGCCTCCACCACCAACGAACTGCTGCTGCATCACTATCTGATGAAGCAGAAACGCGATAAAAACGTGCAGGCCTATCTGCTGTGCCATCTGGCGGACGAAATCCGGGGAACAGTTTACCGCCAGACCATGTTCGCCGAATTTGAAAAGATGATCCATGAGAAATCGGAAAACTCGATTCCGCTGACGCCGGATATGCTTTCCGCCGAGTATTATAAACTGAACACCGAATATTACGGTAAAACGGTCGAAGCCGATCAGATGGTCGAGATGGAATGGGCCAGAATCCCCCATTTCTACTACAATTTCTATGTTTACAAATATGCCACCGGCATGTCCGCGGCAGTCAAGCTGTCCAAAAACATCCTCAGCGGCTCCAGTGAAAAACTTGACGCCTATCTCGGTTTCCTGAAAGCCGGCGATTCCAAGGATGTGCTCGATATCATGAAAGACGCCGGAGTTGACCTTTCCAGGCCGGAACCGGTACTGGAAGCGCTTGATGAATTCGGCAATATCGTAAAACAACTGGAGAAAGCGCTTTTGTGAAAAACGCGAAGGTCACAATCGAGTTCCCCTATGACGGCGCGGTATTGAACAGACATCACGGCGATGAGACCGCCCGCGGCTTGAAGATCACGGTCAAAGGCAAGGCCGCGCCCGATACCGAAATCGACATAAACGGGATCAAGGCATTCTGCGCCGACGGTTCTTTCGACGCCAATATCGAACTGAAAGAACGTTTCAATACGCTAAAAGTAAGTTCAGGGCAGGAACAACGGATAATTTCCGTGATATGGGACAAAAATTCATTCAAGCGCTATAATTTCTTCATTGACGATAATATTTTCTTCCTGACCGAAATCTACAAGAAATGTTATGCGTCAATCTTCGAGTCATTTTATCTGGCGAAACTGAAAGAGTTCAATACCAGATACGGCACTAAATTCGTGTTGAATATCTTTTTCAGGAACGACCATGAACCGTTCGAATTGAGCCAATTTCCCGATAAGTATAAAGCTGAATGGGAAGCTAACGCCGACTGGCTGAAACTGGCGTTCCACGCTTTTTCCGAATTTCCGGCGCGGCCGTACAGCGAGCATTTCCCGGAAAAACTGCCGGAACACTATGAGCTGGTTAAAGAGCAGGTTATCCGTTTCGCGGGGGAGAGGACTTTCTGCCCGCCGACGATTATCCATTATTACGAGGTTTCATCCCCGGCGTCGCTCAAATATCTGAAGGACAACGGCGCCGCCGCCCTGGCTGCGAGAATTTTCCCGGAGGCCGCGGAAAAGGCCTTGACCAATATCATTTATGAACGTGAAAATGATTTATTCAGAATGCCGTCGGACTTCTTCTGCAATCTCTGCACCGTTGAACAAATCAAAGACCTGGTTGGAAAATTAACGTCAAAAACATGGAAAGACACCATCGATATCGGCACCCATGAGCAATATTGCTACCCGTTCTACGCCAACTACATCCCGGACCATTTTGAAAGGATGGAAACCGCGATAAGACTGGTGACGGAAAAAGGTTACAAGCCGGTATTTTTCCATGAAGGGTTACTGGGAAACTTGGAAGCCGTTCAAAAATAACCCTGACACCTTCGCGATTCTCCCGAATGCTTTTGTGTTTGCCAGTTCGTTACATACCTTCAGGTATGCGCCTTGCTGGCAATTCCCAAAATCACCTCGGGATATTTCGCGAAACTTGACAGGTTTATTTTTTAAACAACTTCTTCTGAGTTTGCAGTTTCAGACAGATCAACGCGGCGGACGGTCTTGGGCAGAAAAACGTAGAAGGCCGTGCCTTTGCCGACTTTGCTTGTCACCTGCACCCAGCCGTGATGGTTGGAAACCGTGCCGTAGACCATCGCCAGCCCCATGCCGGTCCCTTTGCCGATCGGTTTGGTGGTGAAGAACGGTTCGAAAATTCGCAGCATGGTACTCTTGTCCATCCCGCTCCCGTTATCCTCAATCATGATACAATAGTAATCTTCCGGGTGGACTTTGACCTTGACGCCGATCGGTTTCAAGGTGACATTGAATTTTTCGGCGGAATCCACTTTTACCACCAGCCGCATATTTTTGTCGCCGTTGTTTTCCATGGCGTCCCTGGCATTGATGAGCAGATTGATGAGCACCTGCTGCAATTGAACTTTATCGCCGCGGATCGGCATTTCACCGTCGGCGACATTCACGATCAAATCCAGGCTTTTCTGGCTGTTAGGCAGGAAAAGTTCAGTGCTTTTTCTGATCAGCTCGCTCAAATCCAGAATGGTTTCCTGATATTTGCCTTTTCTGGCGAATCCCAGAAGCTGCTCGGTGAGCCGGCCGGCCTGTTCGGATATCTCGGTGATTTTGTCCAGATGCTTGGACACTTTCGGGTCATCGAATTTATAAAACAGCCGGATCAGGTCGAGATGGCCGAGAATGGCATGGATGTGATTGTTGAAATCGTGAGCGACGCCGCCGGCAAGCTGCCCGACCGCTTCCAGCCGCTGGGAATGGGCAAGCTGTTCGCTGAGCATTTCCTTTTCACTGGCCAGCCGGCTCTCCTCAGTGATATCCCGTCCCAGCAGCACCTGCATTTTGACGTCTTTAAATTCGATTGAAGAAAGCGAGATGTCCAGATGAAGCTGGTCTTTCTCCTGGCCGAGATAGCACTTGAAGTGATTGGTATTGACCCTGGTGGCGGTGTCCTGCATGTTTCGTGGCTCCTTCGGCTGCATCATGGGCATCAGCGGCAGCCGGTTTTCAGTCCGCAGCATCGCCAGGAAATTAGCGCCGATGATTTCCTTTTTCGTTCTGGCTTTAAGCATCCCGATAGCGGCATAATTGGCGTCAATGATGCATCCCTGCTGGTCCAGCAGCATAATCATTTCACTGGCATTTTCAACCACCATGCGATAGCGGCCTTCCCATTCACGGAGATTACGCTCAAGTATCTGGGCCTTGCCGTAACCGCCCAGAAAGGCGAAAATAATATCCAGAGTGCCGCGCGGCTCGTTGGCGACCTCTTTTTCAACCAGAAACAGATAGATCGAAATAAGCGCGCTGATCCAGACGGTGGCGACAGATTTGATCAGGAACGAATTATTAATATACAGCCACCATTGCGGGCGGTCCCAGTAAGCCACCGACAGATAGATAAAAGAATCAATCAATTGAGTAAACAGCATGGCGCCGAGAACACAGAAAAAAACGCGGCAGTTAGCATTGCGCAGACGCTGGAAAAAGATCGGCAGCAGAAACAGGTCGAAAAGTTGAGCCAGAGTGGACGCGGTCATGGAACGCCGGGATTGCTGCAACAGGAAATCCAGCGAGTCCGCGGAAGTGCCCTGTGAAATCGCAAACCCCAGCCAGTTGCATTGCAGACTGGTCAGCGTGCTCAAATAAACGAAAAGCCCTAAACCGGCGACGGCGCCGGTAATCATCCGCTGCGCCTCCAGCGTCCCTTGCGTCGCATACACCAGCATCAACGCGCCCAGATACGGCAGAAAAAGCGCCGTCGGGCCGATGCTGAAGTTGAGATTTGCGGAAAAAACATTGACGTTCAATTCCGCGGCGCTGACGAACTGGGTAAACACAAACAGCAGTCCGACCGCGACATAGAAAGCGGCATTGCCGATGACCTTCCGCTGATTGTGAAGCAAGGCGAGGCCGACAAACACAAAAGTCATTTCCAGGAACGTCAGGAGTACAGCATAAAAGCTTTCCAACATAAACTATGCCTTACGTGTTCTTGAATTTTTTAAGCCGGTCCCGTACCATCGAGGCCCGGAAAATATCACGTTCTTCAGCGCTTAATTCCTTGCCTGCGAACTTCTGGAGATGCGCCGGATGAATGGTCAGAAAGAGTTCATTTACCGTATGCAGGTCCACCGTTGAAAACATGCCCATGTCAACCCCGATTCTGATGCCGGACAGGGAATTCAGCGCCTCTTCGCTGGAAAGGACATAAGCATGGCGCAGGATGCCGTATGACCGCCCTACATGGTCGAGCAGAAAATACTGATTTTTCTCGATCAGCGTCAGCCGGGCATTTTTTTCGTGGCTGATCAACTGCTTGATGACGCCGCCAAGCCGCTCTATAATCTGCTGTTCGGACTCGCCGAGCGTACTCTGATTGGATACCTGAAACAAATTGCCCTGGTTGTCCGAACCCTCGCCGAAAATGCCTCTTACGGCCAGTCCCAGCTTGGAGATTCCCTGAATTGCGGCATTGATCTGACTGGAAAGCACCAGTCCCGGCAGATGCAGCATTACCGACGCGCGCATGCCGGTGCCGACATTAGTGGGGCATGACGTCAGATATCCAAGTTTTGAATCATATGCAAAAGGCAGATGCTTTTCCAGCGACGCGTCAATTCTGGAGATAATCTTCCATACTTCATCCAGTTGAAATCCGGGCGAAAGCGCCTGCATTCTTATATGGTCTTCCTCATTAATCATAATCCCGGCTGATTCGTTGCGTTTCACAATCAGCGCCGCGCCGCCGTCGCGGGCAATAAACTCACTGCTGACCAGACGTCTTTCCAGCAGCAGTTCTCTCTCCCAGCGCGAAAGCTTTTCCATTTCAAAACAAAGCGCCGACGCGCCCAGGCAGTTTGATTTTTCCACGGCCATCTGGATTGCGCCTCTGGTATTGTTCAACTGGTCAGGGGAGGCCGCTATCGGAAAAGGAGTGCCTTTTATATTTCTGGCCAGCCGGATTCTGGAACTGATTGCGATATCATCATCAGGACCGCTGTCTTCGAGCCAACTGACCTTATGCTTCAGAAGACTGTCTATTTTCTGTTTATTGTCCATAGCCATAAATCCTGAAATTATTTTTTAATTTTTTTCTTCAGTTCATTGATCATATCGCGAACTTTCGCGGCTTTTTCGTATTCCTCCCGCTGAATAAGTTCCTCTAGTTCTTTCTGGTAATTCATCAGTTCCAGCATGAGTCTGGGGGATTCATCGGAACTGTCGGAACCCGGCTTTTTGCCGACATGGAGTTTGCCGCGGTGCATATTCTCCAGCGCCGCTTCCAGAATATCCCTGAAGGTATTGTAACATTCAGGACATCCCAGCCGCCCGGTGTTTCTCAACCCTTCGGTAGTCCAGTTGCAGGCCGGGCAAACCAGCGGTTTCTCCTGTGCCGGCGCAATTCCGCCCTGCTGCAAAGCCTGCTGAAAACCGGGAATATTCAACTTTTCCGTCAGATTATATAACATTTCCGCGATGTTAAAACCGCCGATCTCCATTGCCGGATTGTCACCGGATTTCTTGGCCGCGCATTCACCGCACAGGTGAATAGTTTTTTTCTGCCCGTTGATAATTTCCTGGATATGGATAGTCGCATCATTTTTTTTACAGGAATCGCACAGCATATCCTCCAACCTTTCTTACAATGAAGTTAATTATAGAAATATAGCCTCAATGAAAACAAAAGCAAGAAATTGCTTGATAGTAGAAATCAAGCTCGTCCCATTAATACATCAAGCGCATGAAGTTCCGACGGCGCCAGCGGCGAAATCCTGTCTTTCAATACCGATTCGCAAATCAGGTTGAGCCTGGCGGTGTTTTCCAGCACTTCCAGACGGTCAAATGCTTCCAGCAGAGTTTTCCCGACTGCCAGCGCGCCGTGATTTTTCATGATTACGCAGTTGGCGGCGGAAACCGCCGCCGCAGTTTCGCAGGCCAGTTCAACGGTGCCTACACAATGGTATCCGGCATACGCGATTTCACCGACGATGGCGTAAGATTCCGCCAGCAGCGCGGTATTGATCTTGCGCGTTGAAGCGGCATACGCGCTGGCCGCCAGCGGATGCGCATGCACTACCGCCGTCACATCCGGCCGCTTGCGGTAAATTTCCAGATGCAAACGGGTTTCGATGGAAGGTTTCAGATTTTCTGTTTTCATATTGCCGTCCATATCCATCACCCCGATCTGCTCGCCGGTGATTCTGCCCTTATCCAGCGCTGAAGGCGTAATCAGCACAACCTCCCCGAATTTGACCGATATATTGCCTCCGGAAGTAGTTGTGAGCTGCTGGATATAAAGGCGGCGCATAAAATATGCGACTTCCTCACGCATTGTATCTATTTCAGACATGAAGTTCTCCATAAAAATAAATTCATCAGTTTTACATTGTTCCTTTGCGATAATATATTTATAGAATAATTAATTTAAAGCGCAATTGGCAACAACTTGGAGATATTAAATGAAGCTTGGCATAATCGGCGGCAGCGGACTTTATCAGATTGAAGGCATGGAAGATATTAAACAGCAGCAGATAGATACTCCGTTCGGGCCGCCTTCCGACAAATTCGTCTGCGGCAGCATTCATGGAGTTGAAGTAGTTTTTCTGCCACGGCACGCCCAGGGACACCCGCTGATGCCGGGAGAGCTTAATCACCGCGCCAACATTTATGCCATGAAAACGCTTGGCGTAACCCATATCCTGAGCATTTCCGCGGTCGGCAGCCTGAAAGAAGACATGAAACCGCGCGACGTCGTCATTGTTGACCAGTATTTTGACCGCACCAAACGCGGCACGGACCACACTTTTTTCGGCGACGGCGTCGTCGGTCATATCGCGTTCGGGCATCCGGTATGTCCGGAACTGGCTGAACTCGCGACACAGGCGGCGGCAGAGGCAGTCAAAGCTTCCGATAACACCTCCAGAGTTGTTCATGACAGCGGCACTTATGTCAATATGGAAGGTCCGGCGTTCTCCACGATGGCCGAATCCAAATTCTATCGTTCAATGGGCTGGTCCGTCATCGGCATGACCAATCTGGCGGAAGCTAAACTGTCCAGGGAAGCCGAAATATGTTACTGCACCGTCGCCATGGTCACCGACTATGACTGCTGGCATCCGGACCACGATCATGTAAGCGTGGATATGGTTATCGCCCATCTGATCGCCAATACCGCGCTTTCCAAAGATATCATCCGGCGGGTTGCGGGAAAAATTGAGACGCTGAAGCGCGCCTGCGTCTGTCCCAATGCCCTCGCCTGCGCCATTATCACCAGCCCGGACGCCATGAACCCGGCAACTAGAAAGAAACTCCAGCCGATCATCGGCAAATACGTCAAATAAGGCCATTTCTTAAATAAATTGAGCAGGCAATGGCGCAAACTGCGCCGCCTGTAATCGTAAATATGAAAAAATACATTCACATAGCAATTTTTATCGCTGTTTTATCTCTGGCGCTCCCCGGTACGGCACAGGAAAAAACGTCCGGTTCAAGCAGCAGCAACCAGCCCGGCTTCTGGGAAACTGTCAATGACTTTTTCCTGCCGCACCCTGAGCATCGGGAAATATTGCTGGAGAAGCAGACGCTCTATTTCCTGGTAACGGTTGAAAAGGGTGAAAACGGCTGGCATCATCTGGTCTTTAATCCCAATCGCGGTTCCCAGGGAATATGGAATCCGGAATCACCGGACGAACTGCTTTCCAACTACTGCAAGTATACAACGCTTTTCCTGCAAAGCATTGACCAGTATCCGCGCCGGGTACTGTTTGTCGGACTCGGCGCCGGCATCATGCCGCGCTTCATCCGGAAACATTTCCCGGCGACCATCATTGACGTCATCGAGATTGACGGCGAAATCCCCGGCATTGCAGAACAATATTTCGGGTTCAAAAAAGACGATAAAACTAATATAACCATTGGCGACGGTCGCGATTTCATCAATCGGAACAAAGTCAAATACGATATTATTTTCATTGACGCCTATCATGCTGAAAACATCCCGTTCCAACTCACTACTGAAGAGTTTTACCGGAAAATCCGCGACGCCCTCACTCCCGGCGGCCTGATGACCGCCAATCTCGCCAATCTCGGCAAGCCCAAGTTTATCGCCAATGAGCTGAAAACCGTGCAAAGCATTTTTCCGGATCTCGCTGTTTTTGTCTGTCCCGGCCAGACCAACTACATGCTGTTTGCTCCAGTCAACCGGAAGTTTGACAGCGCCGCAGTCAAGCCCAAATGTGCCGAATTGGAGAAAACCTCAAACCCGGAACTGGATTTCAAAGCAATGCTTGATACCAGAATGAAAGAGGAAGAGATCAAAACAATGACCGGCGAAGCGATGATTCTGAAAGACGATTTTGCGCCGGTGGAAACTATGAAATAATACATTTTTTATACTTGTAACGTAAATTAAAGGGAGACAATAATATGCCTGTTGCTAATAAAAAAATACTCTACACAATCGCTTTTCTGATGGGATTTACCCTGATGAGCTATGAAATTCTGGGAGTCAGAGTGCTGTCGCCTTATTACGGCAGTTCGATTTACGTATGGGGCGCGATTATCTCGATTTTCCTGGCAGGCCTGGCCGTCGGCTATGAGTATGGAGGCAAAATTGCCGACAAAACGGCGGATTTAAACATCCTGCGCAGAATAATCATTTCTCCGGCATTGCTGATCACGACATTCCCGGTTTATGGACAGCGCCTCTGCAAATCAATCTATGAGCTTGAGCTGGATTCCAGAGTGAGTGTGCTGCTGCTCTCCGCTATTCTCTTTTTCATTCCATGTGTTTTCATGGGTGCCATAATCCCGATTCTGGTGAAAATACGGGCCGCCGACAGTCAAAAAATCGGCTCTGCCGCGGGCGATGTTTATGCGACGTCAACTGCCGGCAGCATTGCCGGCACTCTGTTCACCTCGTTTTTCCTGATAAGCTGGCTCAGCATTCCCAAATGTTTTCTGCTCCTCGGCCTGATCCTGATTGCATGCTGGCTGCTCTGCGTTATTTTTCAATTGAAAAGTTCTAAAAAATGACTGTTGCAGTAATCTCATTCCGGAGTTATTTTATGTGCGGAAAAATATTGCATCATAAAATCAGGAACGTCAATGAAAAGATTAAAAAAACGGTCAGTTG
Source organism: uncultured Lentisphaeria bacterium (assembly GCA_903831825.1). Taxonomy (GTDB): domain Bacteria; phylum Verrucomicrobiota; class Lentisphaeria; order Victivallales; family Victivallaceae; genus CAIPAT01. The sequence goes on from CAIKZE010000090.1 coordinate 28,652, forward strand.
CATACTGGTACTATAAGATATTGCGCGAAAGAGGCACGCCGGATTTCATCGCCCGCGGCTGGGCAATAGGGTTATTTGTGAATTTTTTTATTCCTCAACTTTTCCAGACGGCGGCGGCAATCCCATTGGCTTTTCTGTTCAAAGGGTCGCGAATTGCCGCGTTTGTGGGTACGTTCATCACTAATAACGTAACACTTCCGTTTATATATCCGGTACAATGCTACATTGGCGGCTATCTGATTTGCAACCCGTTGCATTATGAACAGATAAAAACCGCGCTGAAGGCGATTATGCAAAATCCGTCTTATGAGGCGATTTATCAACTGGGAATGCATCTGGTGCTGGCTTTTTTCGCAGGCGGAGCTTTTCTGGGAATCATCTCAGCAATACCCGGATATTTCATCGCGCACCGCCTTACGGCGAAATATCAGCAAAAACGCCATGAGTTGCGAATGCAGAAACGTCAGGCAAAGTTTGATGCCGGCAGCAAAGCTTAAGATCACTGCCATTCCGCTTCTTCACCATGCTTGGCGGTAAATCTGTTCAGCAAAGATTTAAGTTTTGCCATAATGCCGGAATCCATTTTTGACTGAGTGAGAATAAACTCACATAAATGCTTGTCCACAGTCTGAATATGTTTAACAAACCAGTCAATCAGCAGACAGCTTATCTTCATTTTTACATTCACGTCAAAATCACTGGTCTTCGAATATAGCCTGGTCAATTCTTTGACTTTATCCCTGAAGTAGTCATGCTGTCTAATGTGCTGAACCGTCTTGTCATAATTGTATTTGTTCATGAAATCTTCTTCAGTCTTGAAATGATAAATCACATAATTATTTAAATCTTTAAACAGCGTCTTATTCTGCTCTTTATCGCCAAGGTTATCCAGCATGTTATTAACTATGCTGAAATATTTAAAATGCTGTTTGTCAATTAACTCAACCCCGGTACGGATGCTTGCTTTATTCAATTTTGTATACATACATTACCTCGCATTGCTGATTTTTTAACAAAAAATTCCTCGCAAGTAAATATGGCCTGATAAAATACAGAATTCAAACGTTTCTTAAATGCAGAATGTCATCTTACTCATGAAGAGGTTGAAAAAACGTTGTAAAATGCGATATTAAGCCTTTTCGATTTTAAATTATACAGGACAAATATTAATGATACGATTTTTGATATATCTTTTTCCGGCGATGATGGACATGATAGCAGGCGCCTTTTTTTTCGTAACCGCAGTCAGGTACTCTGAAAGCGGGGCCAGTTCATTGACGGTAACAGGCGTAATGGCAACCTGGGCTTTTATTTACTCTATCAGTTCAATTGCCGTTGGCCGCATTGTGACCTCTAAAAATGCCGCACGGCTTATTATGATGTCAGGCGGAGCGGTTACACTGATATCAACCGGTTATATTGCCGTTCCCCAGCTTGGCGCGCAATATCTGTGGACAGCCTTGATGGGCGTGGCTACCGCGTTTTTCTTCACCCCGTTCCAGGTGTTTATGAAATCACTGGAACACGGAGAAGACGGCAGCGTGGTCAGGTCCACCGCGCTTTATACTTTTTCCTGGAGTTTCGGCATGGCGTGCGGTCCTTTTGTCTGCGGCTATGTCTGGCCGCATTTCGGATGGCAGTGGTGTTATGTGCTGAACGCGATCATGGGACTGACGATAGCATTTGGAATATGGCATCTCAATCAATATGCTTGTCAGCATCACGAAGATGCGCAAGCTGCCGTAAAATCGTCTAAGACGGAAGATTACTCGAATATGCCCGACCTGGCCTGGCTGGGCTGGCTGGCCGCCGGCATCGGCTGCATGACCGTAGCCGTGGGAAGATCGCTGTTTCCGGTAAAAGCCGCCATTCTGGAATTGTCCAAAACCGACCAGGGCGTAATCCTGGCTATCGTCAGTTTCACTCAGGCATTCATCGGCCTGGCTTTCATCCGCAGCAAATTCTGGATGTACAGACCTGTTCCGGTAGCGCTTTTTTCATTGTCCGGCCTGCTTGGGCTGCTGCTTTTCGGCTTGGGTTCCAGGTCCGAAATATTTTATCTGGCGGCATTGTTCTACGGCATATATTCCGGAATGTTTTTCTTTTATCTGGTATTTCATTCCCTGGTGCATCCGACCAAAAGTTCAAAATATGTCGCGATCAATGAAGCCGTCGTAGGCATTACCTCCATCATCGGACCGATTGCCGGCGGGATTATCGCCGACAAAACCAACTCCAGCATACCATTCTATCTAGCCGCCATTCTGGTGTTGCTGGTCATGGCGGTACAAGCCAGAGTGCATTATGCGAGACCGGTGAAACCGTAAAATTTAAATACTGATATCAATATCTCCCAAATCGTTATTTTCTTGCAATTTTCTAAAACTCTTCCGGTATTCGAATGGAGAGAGACCGGTTGCCCGTTTAAACATTTTTGAGAAATTAGCTACGTCGCCAATCCCGGTCTTGTCTGCAATTTCAGAAACAGAATAATCCGTGCTCCAGATAAGGTCGATGGCCAGCCGGATGCGCCGCCGGTTACAATAGGCTATCAGCGGCAAACCCATCTTTTGAGCAAACAGATTGGACAGGTAGGTGGGGTTCAGATGGAATTCTTCAGCCAATTCGGCTAAAGTTAATCTCCGGGAGAGATTTTTTTCAATGTATGCCAGCAGTCTGGTGAATTTTGCCATGGAATCAACGGATTTGCCGGAAAATTCGTTTTTAATAGTTTTTAAAAACGGCGTGATCAATAATCCAAGCGCACTTTTTACCTCTAAAGCGTCTATCGGTTGAAGAATGGTTCCCGGCATACTGTGCAATTCGACCATCCGGATAAAAAGATTTCTAACAAAATCACTGTTTTTGACTTCCAGTTCGTAGGCGGGGTGATACAGCGAAAAAATGTCCAGATCGGAATCAAGAATATACGCATTGAAATGGCACCAGTATTTAACCAGGTGTTTCGGGCAACTGACTTCCGCCTGTGCATACGGCGGCACCAGATAAATCCAGCCGGGCCGCAAATGGTATTGCCGCCCGTGATGAATCACAATTCCCTCGCCTTCCACCGGATAGTACAGCCGGGCATAAGGAATAATCCGGCTCGCAAACATCTCCGTCCGCCATTCCGGGCCCATTTCCTGAAATCTGGCAACTTGTATTTTTAAACAAATTTTTTCAATCAGTTCCTGCATTTCATGTTCCCCGGTGGTTTAGAAACTTATTTAAATTATGCCCATATTTTATTATTTCCATGTAAAATCTGTATTTTTACCATTTAAATCTGTATTTTAAACAAAAAAAACTGTACTTACTCTATTTACTTTGATCCTTTGGAAAGGTATAATCTAATCATATGAAAAAGCATTGGAATAAATGCATAACTAATAATAATGGAGTTATATTCATGGGAACTGAAATTCACAAGAATCCGCAAAGGAAACAAAAAAGTTCCGAAAATTTTACGCTCATTGAACTCCTGGTCGTGATCGCCATCATCGCGATCCTCGCCAGCATACTGCTTCCGGCGCTTAACACCGCCAGGCTCAAGGCATATCAAAGTACCTGTTCCAGCAACCAAAAAAATCTCGGAATTTCAGTGGTGCAGTATAGCGATGACAACAACGGATTCTTCCCTTGGACGTATTATTCTTCGACGACAGTAATATATTCCTGGATTCATTTCACCGCTCCTTACTGTACCGGCATGAGGTCGCCGGCTATTGTGTACTCCTTTACCCCGTCTACCACTGGCGTCCTTCCCCAAAATATTAATAAATTTAAAATTTTCATCTGTCCGGCGAATCCTCATAAAATGTTTCAAGAACAAACATTAGGTCAGTATATTTATCCGACGAATTACGCTGATAATAATAATCTTATGCCAAGCTGTACTATTGCCGCCCCCAATGCAGGTCTAAAAACAGGGCAAGTTAGAAAGCCATCGACTAACGGGCTCCTTTGGGATGGATACCCTGATCCCAATAAATATGCCGCCGGTACTCAATTTAATCCATCGGCGCTATGGAATACGGCAATCAATATTACACTTAGCAGTAACACGGCAGCTTCCTATCACTCCAATCAAACCAATTTACTTTACGCTGACGGTCATACCAGTCTGGTGAAGCAGACACCCTATCTGCCGATGGAAGTAGTAGCCAGCAAGATGATTTATTAGCTGAAGTCTTTCATTAAATTGCGGCTCCTAAAAAATAAGGGGCCGATGATTTTAACACGCTTATAAAAAAAAGATTACGATAGTAAGAAAATGAGGATTCAGGCGAATCCCCGGAATTAAGTTTAGTAAAAAGAACCCATAGCTAATTATAAGTGAGATATCAATATATGCTTAAATCAATCACAATTGCCGCTGTTGCCTTTTTGTCTTTATTGGCAGCGGCAGCCCAGGACTTGGTCTTAGCGGAAAACGGTAAAACCAACTACCAAATTATCCTGGGCGACAACCCTTCGCATTTGGATAAATTTGCAGTTGAGGAGTTGCAACTATTTTTGGGCAAAGCCACCCAGTCCGATTTTACTAAAACGAATACTAAGCGAATCTTTTTAGGTAATTCAGTTCAAGTCAGCAGCTTGCTCGGTGAAGAGAACTTAAAATCCCTGGCCAGCCAGGAATCCTGGGTGATAACTAAAGGCGATGATCTCTTCCTCGTGGGTGGCGGTACGCATGGCAATATCTATGCGGTATATGCTTTCCTCGAAAACCAAATCGGGTGCCGCTGGCTTGATGCTTATGGCAAAATGCATATCCCCGGCTACACAAAGTTAAGTATTCCCCCGCTGAATTATCGTGAAAAACCTTTTTTCCAAAATCGTTTTGTCCATGCTACTTTTACTCCATATTACATTAATCCTGATTCGGCGCTGTTTTTCTTCCGCAATCGCCAGAATTTGTCACAAAATAATTTTGATAATACACCGTTGCCGGTTGGGGCGGTTGCTGAAAAACTTCATGGTTTCCAGAGTCATACTTTATTCTTTTATATTACCCCTACTACCGAGGAAAGATATAACCTGCTCAAATGGGCCTGGCAGAAACCGCAGAACTATTTCACCACCCATCCTGAATATTTTTCACTGGATAAAAGTGGAAAACGAGTTTCCAATATGCAACTATGCTTCAGTAATCCGGAGTTGCGAAAAGAGTTGACCAGGCGAGTTGAAGAACGCATCCAGGCCGATGGTTCAAATGGAATATATAATCTATCGGCGCTGGATTGGGCCGGCGATTTTTGTTATTGCCCCGATTGTCAAAATTTAAAGAATAAACTGCAATGCACGGGAGCTCCCTTATTTGACTACCTGATTGAGTTATGTAAATATCTTGAACCCAAATACCCCGCGGTTAAAATTTCCACCCTGGCTTATCGCAAAGAGCAGTCCGAAAAACCGCCGGTAATGGAGGGTAAATTACCCGGCAACTTAATCATTATTTTTGCGCCGATTTATGATAATTTCTCCAAGACTTTAAATGATCCAAGCAATGCGGAAACATTGGTCAATCTCCAAAATTGGATTAAATTGAGCGGCAATGTGTGGTTTTGGTACTATCCTCAGCCGTATGAGTGCGGCTATCCGCCGTTTGGAGCCGCGAAACGGATGGCGGAGGATCTCCAATTAATGGACAAAGAGAGAGTCAATGGCAATTTCTTCGAGCATGATTCCGGAGTTTTTGAGGGGATTAATACCCCCGAATTAACTCTGTGGGTGATGTTGAAATTATTCCAGAACCCGCGTCAGGATTACCGGGCGCTGGTTAAAGAATTTTGCGGGCTGTATTATGGGAAGGCGGCGGAAATGATGCAGGAATACCTTAACCAATTGGATGAAAAACTGGCACAGCAAAAGACTTTTGTTCATTGGAATGGCCCCATTACCGCTTTCGATTATCTGACGCCCCAAAACCTTCAAGCCTGGCAGAGCAGTTTTGATGCAATGGAACAATTGGTGAGTAATCAACCGGAATATTTATTTCGAGTAAAAGAAGCCAGAATGGCGTTAGATCTGGCAACGCTCGGCAGCCACTGGGAGAAGTTCAAAAAAGAGAATCCCAATACCAGTCTTACCCCGGAGATTTTGCACCAGCGTTTATGGGCTACTTTTGAAAATGCAATAAAGTTTCGTTATTTAAACAATGGATCTCAAAATCGCTACAATTATTTAAAAGGCAAAATGAGTCCGATAATCGAGGACGCATTTTTAGTGGCGAATGCGGGGCTTAAGCCCCTGCCGGCGCCCTTTGATGCCATAGACTCAAATCGGGTACATAAAGTCCCGCCTCTGGGCAAGGATGTAATAAAGATGGCCGAAGGCGCTTATGGCATAGCCAATTACAATCCTAAAGCAGGAGTGGAACTCCCCTTTACCTTTGGACTCTATGACCAACTAAATAAAAAACATCTTCTGACAAATAAAATTGCTCAGCAGGATATTATAATCGATGCGTTTCATCTGTATAAGTTGGGAACTTCCAGCATTTCTCCTCAAACCGTAGTTTGGATGTCAAAAACCTGGTTCCCCAATGTTCAAGTCGGACAATGCGCGGAATCCGGCAATCAATTTAAGCAGTTTGATATCTATGTGTCGCTAAAGTTTGAGGGGACGGCTTATGATGCGAAAAGCAAAGCGAGCAAAAATCAAGTTTTTTGTGATAACATAATTTTAATTGAAACTGAAGCCCCGTAACAGCACTTGCAACCGTAAGCCGCAAGACAACCATATGTAGCCTCGGTTTATGAAGAAAAAAGGTAAAATAAATGGAATGCAAGAAGAATATTCTGATTGCTGAACCTCCGCAGCCGCCGGAAAGCGAATGGAAGTTCATTGATGAATTGCGCGAGCCGGCAATCACGCGGATTGTGTGGGAAAAACGCGATGCCGCCGCTAACGAAATATCGCTGGCGGCCGGCACGGTACTTATTCCTGAATTTAAGGATAAGGAAGGATTGCTTGACACCGCTTATGCCGACATGAAAAGGTTTTTCGCGCTTGCCGGAATTCCGCAAACTGCGGCATTCCGGATTGTCACCGCTTACGCGGCATTGGAGCAGGAAGCCTACCGGATTGAAATCAATGGCGGCGAATGCCGGATTTCAGCAGGAGACGCCGAAGGCATCCGGCGCGGAATTTTTTATCTTCAAGATGAACTGCTGCGGGCAGGCGGGCCTTTTCTGACAAAAGGCGTCATTGAGCGCAAACCAGTTATCAAAACTCGCGTTTCCCGCTGTTTTTTCGGTCCTTTGAAGCGTCCGCCGAAGTACCAGGACGAATTACTGGACGAAGTGAACTATTATCCTGATGAATATCTGAACCGGCTGGCACATGAAGGGATTAATGGTCTATGGTTGACAGTCAGTTTTAAAGATTTGACTAAAACTGGAATACTGCCGCACGGGGAACATATCGAACGGCGGCTGGACAAACTGCGCAAAACTATTGCTCAATGCCGTCGTTACGGGATCAGGATTTATCTTTTCTGCATTGAACCGCTGGCTTTTGACAAAAATGATCCGGTATTAAAAGAATATCCGGAACTGCGCGGATCTACAGCAAATGGGAAAATCTGTTTTTGTCCAACATCGGAAACCGCGCAGACTTATCTCCGGACGGTGTTAAAAAATATTTTTTCTGCCGCTCCGGGACTTGGCGGCATGATCGTATTGAGTGTCGGCGAATGGTTGACTTTATGCCCGAACTCCGGAATCGGCGCTAATAACTGTCCGCGTTGTTCGCATCGGCCGCCATGGCAGGTGCTGGCGCTCTCGCTTGGCGCAATGGAACAGGGGATGCATGAGGCCGCACCCGAAGCTGAATTGATTTCCTGGCCATACACCCAGCCAAGTTACTGGGGAATGCAGGAAAGTGTTGAAGCAGCCGCTCATGTTCCGGACAATGTCACACTAATGCACAATTTTGAATCGCATGGCAGCAAGGTACAATTGGGAAAAAAACGGAAGATTACCGATTACTGGCTATCGTATATCGGCCCCAGCAATTTCTTCAAACGCTGCGCCGGCAAAACGAAAAAGCACGGCACAAAGATGTTCGCCAAGCTCCAGGTCGGCTGTTCGCATGAAGTTGCCACCACCCAATATGTCCCTGTTCCCGGCAATTTGTATAAAAAATATAAAGCGATGCATGAACTTGGAGTCAGCGGGGTCATGCAGTGCTGGTATTTTGGAGCATATCCTTCATTGATGACGAAAGCTGCCGGGGAGCTGGCATTCGCTCCGTTTCCGGCCTCCGAGCAGGAATTCCTTCTGCGGCTGGCTAAATTATCCTGGGGCGGGTACTCTCAAAAAGTTGTAAAAGCCTGGAAGTGTTTTTCCGACAGTTACCGGAATTATCCGTTAAGCAACGCATTGGGTTATATCGGCCCGATGCATGACGGGATCGTCTGGCCGCTTTATCTGGAACCGGTCAACCGGCGGCTGTTGCCGACGTGGGAAATCGGATGGCCTCCTCCCGGCGACCGTATTGGAGAATGCCTTGGATATTCTGTCCGGCTGGAAAATGATTTTACCCTTGATGAAATGATCATCTTGCTGGAAAAGCTCTCCGGCAAATGGGATAAAGGCGTCAAAATATTAAACAGCCTTGAACCGTATTTTCGTGAAAATAGAGACAGAATGCGCGAAATCGGCGTAGCCAAGGCGCTTGGAATTCTCTTTCGCAGCGGGCTGAATATCTTCCGTTTCTATAAATTGAGAGAAAGCATCGCAACTTCTCTCGAAAATTCCAGACAGACAACCCTTGATGAAATGAAAAAAATCGTTCTTGAAGAAATCGAGTCTTCAAAAACGATGCTGATGCTTACCATGAATGATTCTTCCCTGGGCTTCCACTCAGAAGCAGAAGGTTATAAATTCCATCCGGAAAAGATACGGCTCCGGATAAAATCGCTTGAAGAGCTTCTGTTGTCGGAATTTCCGCGGACAGAACATCGCATACAGCGGCGTCTGGCGGCATTTCCAGAATATCTCGGGCAAACGGGCAAAGTTGCATCGTGCAAACATTTTAATCGTCTGCCGCAACAATCTGCATGGGATTCTCTGCCGCAGCAATATTTGAATTTCGCCGGTACGCTTAATTTGACTTTCAGAGGAGCCTATTCAGACTTTTCGTTTACATTAATTGATGATAATCGCAGGGATGCTTACTGGCAGGCCGGTTATTCCGACAATATGCTGTTTTTCAATCTTGTAGCAAGAAAATTTGAAAAAAATGAAAAATTCAAAATAGAAATTGAAACAAGACGGTTATGCTGGCATGAGGAATTCGTGATTTGTCAAGACGGAAAAGTCATTTACAACGGGAAAGCGGCGGATGCCTTGGCTTTAACCGCCTCTGTTCACAAAACAAGCTCTTCAATGGACTTAAAAATTGCTTTTCCATTTTCCATTCTGAAATTACCGGAAAGATCTTGCGCGCCTGTAAAAGTCAATGTTTTCAGAACATATACCAATTCCGAAGGTATTGAAATAACTCAAGCCTGGATTGCGCCACACCCGTTGCGGACAAACTTTGTTAACGGATTTCACAATCCCGATGATTTCGGCTGGCTTGTCCCTGAGCCAAGACAAGCTATGTTAAAACACTTGAAAGTATCAAAAATGGAAATGGCATGCGTTTGAAGTAAAAGGGATTGGAAAGTGAAACATATTGACGAGCCGCCGCAACCGGTTCAATCCGAATGGAAGTTCATTGAGGAACTCCGGTTACCTGAACTTCGGGCTTTCAACTGGAACAGAACAACTCGCCAAACCTGCGAAGCTGATCTGTCCGGAGGAATCCGCCTGTGCTCTGACTTCCCTGATCCTGCGGGAATGCTGGCTACTGCCTATGAAGACATGGAACGTTTTTTTGATGAATGCGGTATCAGGCAGGACGGCAGTTATAAAATAATTACCGAATATGGCGACGCGGGAGAAAATGATTCTTTTTTAATTCGCGTTGAACCCGATTCGTGTAAGATTATTGCAAAAAATACTGAAGGCATCCGGCGAGGAATTTTTTATTTGGAAGACCTGTTGCTGGGTGCTGATGGGCCATTTCTTGAAATCGGCGAAATTCATCGTGTGGCATGGATCAAAAACCGGATTTCCCGTTGTTTTTTCGGCCCCATCAAACGTCCTCCGCTGAACCGCGACGAACTTATGGACGAAGTAGACTATTATCCCGAAGAGTATTTGAACCGGTTGGCGCATGAAGGCGTTAACGGCCTGTGGTTGACCATTAAATTCAGCGATTTATGTAAAACGTCCATAACTCCGGAATATGGAAAAGATGCTACTAAAAGACTGAAAAAACTGCGCAGCACTGTCGATAAATGTCTGCGTTATGGAATTAAAACCTATATTTTCTGCATCGAGCCTGCCGCATGGAAAGCGGATAGTCCAATCTTGAAACGGTATCCGGAACTCGGCGGTGCGGCATACATGGGCGATTCATGTTTCTGCCCATTCTCAAAAACCGCTCAGCAATATCTTTATGAAGCAGTAAACGGTATTTTCAGTTCGGTTCCCGGACTTGGCGGCATGATCAATATCACTCATGGAGAACGCTCTACAACCTGCCTGAGCAGTGTTCCCGCAATTGCCAACAGTACGGTCAACTGCCCGGTATGCTCAAAACACAAGCACTGGGAAATCATCCATTCTTCGCTGTCCGCGATGGAAAAAGGGATGCATGCCGCCGCTCCGGCGGCACAGTTGATCAGTTGGTTGTATATGCCGTATGCGAAACCGCTGGCGGAGTGGGTATTTGAGATACCTGAACATGTTCCGGATAATGTCATCTTGCAATTTAATTTTGAATCGGGCGGGACAAAAGAGCAGCTTGGCAAACCGCGAACAGGCGGTGATTATTGGCTGTCTTATACCGGACCTTGCGAAAGTTTCCGGAGAATCGCGGAATCAGCAATCGCTTCTAAAGCTCAACTGTCCGCTAAAATCCAGGTTGGTTGTTCACATGAAGTGGCAACAATCCCGTTTATTCCGGTTCCGGTGCTGCTTTATCGCAAATATCTTAAAATGCATGAGCTTGATGTTTCCGGTGTTATGCAATGCTGGTATTTCGGCAACTATCCGGGAATTATGAATAAAACGGCCGGGATGCTGGCGTTTGAGGATTTCGAATCGGGCGAAAAAGACTTCCTGAATAAGTTGGCGCTGCCGGACTGGGGCAGTCATGCTGACGATGCGGTTGCCGCCTGGATGCTGTTCGCCGACGGTTACTCCAACTATCCGTTATCGAATATGTTTCAATATTACGGGCCAATGCATGATGGAGTAGTTTGGCCGCTGCATCTTTATCCTGTTAACGCACCGCTTGCTCCGACGTGGAAACTGGAATTCGGCACCAGCGGCGACTGTATCGGCGAATGTCTGGAAAATCATACCATTGACGAAGCCATCATCCTTTGCCGTGAAATGTCTGAAAAATGGAATCGCGGAGTCGATATTTTGAGTAAAATACGAGCCGACTTCACCGATAACCCGGCGCGTCTGAAAGATATTGGGCTGGCTGAAGCGCTCGGTATCCAGTTTGAAAGCGGATACAATATTCTGCGCTTTTATGCCCTCCGGGAACAGCTTCTCAATGCAGAACCCACTTTACAGAAAACTATCCTTGATCAAATGCAAGCTATCGTAAAGGAAGAAATCCGCGGTAGTGAACGGCTGGTCAAGTTATGCGAGAACGACTCGCGTCTGGGTTTCCATTCAGAAGCTGAAGGCTATAAATACTTTCCGGCAAAACTCCAATGGAGAGTCAACTTACTGAAAGACTTGTTGCAAGATGACTTCCCCGCATTCAGAAACGCTATTGCTATAGGGAAAATGGCTCTGTCAAGCACGGAAACCGCTCCTGTTTATATTTGCGGCAGTGGCAAATTCGAACAATGCGAAACGTTCCGCTGGAAAGCCGACAAAGACGACCATGCATTGTATTTTGAACTAAACTTTGAAAATATAAGCCATCAAGTTCCGGATGTGGAAAACATTTGCATGACACTTGTTCGCAATAATATTTCCCATCCGTTGTACATTGAAATTATGCAAAGAACGACTTTGCATTCAAACCGAAACGGCTGTTCATGCGATATTCGTCAACAACCGGACGGATGGTACGCTAAAATTACGATCCCATATGCGATATTGGGTGACTCTAAAGCTCCTTTGAAATTAAGCCTGATTCGCTGGATAATAAGCGAAAACTCAACCAAGCGTCTTGCCTGGGAGAAATATGTCGGCGCAGGAAGATACCGGCTTAATCTTGGAATGTACAATCCGTCTGTTATGGGCGATTTGATCCTTGAATGATTATTTTATCTTTCGGGCAAAACGGACAACCATATAAAGCCTGGAGTCCCTGCTGGAAAGATTTTTGATGGAATGTTCAACATCGCACTGATACAGCAGGACGTCGCCTTCATTCAACACGGTGGATTTTTTCCCGGCGGTGACTTTCACTTTGCCGTCAAGCACGGTCAAATATTCTTCCGTTTCCGGATAATGCGGAATGGAACTTAGTATCGCGCCGGGTTTAAAAGTCAGAGTATAAAGTTCAAGGTCCTCGGACATGGCAATCGGCGAAAGCACTTTGATGTAAACACCTTCCTCGATCGTATCCAGCGTCGTGATATCTTCCTTGCGGTTGATGTTGAACTTGCGCACCTTGTCCCCCTCGCCTTTCAGCAGCACATTGAAATCCACTTTCAGGGCGTGCGCAATCTTCCACATCGTGGCGATGGTGGGATTAACCTTGTCGGATTCTATCTGCGAAAGCATGGCCTTGGATACGCCGCTGGCGGCGGAAAGGGCGTCCAGCGACAACTGTTGACGCTGACGCTCTTTTCTCACATTCTTGCCGATTGACGGCGGAGCCGGAATATCTCTTGTCATAGTTCACTATAATGAAAATTTGTTAATTATTTCGAACAAGCTCTTGCTTTTTACTTTTTTTGTAATTATAATAATAAACAATGTTCAATATATCGAACAAAACGAAAAATTCAATATTGAAATTATAGAGAGGAGATGAAATCCATGAAAGCGATAATCAAACACGAGCGCGGAACCGGCCTGAAAATGGTTGATGTCCCCAAGCCGGAATACGGCATCAACGACGTCCTGATAAAAATCAAAAAAACCTCCATCTGCGGCACCGATGTGCATATTTACAACTGGGACGAATGGGCGCAGCGGACGATAAAACCGCCGATGATCATCGGCCATGAATTCGTCGGCACGGTCGAAGCTTTCGGCAGCAACGTGCACGACGTGAATATCGGCGACCTGGTCAGCGGCGAAGGCCATATTGTTTGCGGACGCTGCCGGAATTGTCTGGCCGGACGCCGCCATCTCTGCCCTAACACCAGCGGCGTCGGCGTCAATCGCGACGGCGCATTTGCGGAATATCTGGTAATTCCGGTGACCAATGTCTGGCACTGCAATCCCGACATTTCAACCGATATCCTCTCCTGTTTCGACCCGCTGGGCAACGCCACGCATACGGCGTTGTCGTTCAGCGTTCTCGGCGAAGATGTGCTGATTACCGGCGCCGGGCCGATTGGAATAATGGCGGCGGCGATTGCAAAACACGCCGGCGCGCGTTATGTGGTCATCACCGACGTCAACCCTTACCGGCTGGCGCTGGCGGAAAAAATCGGAGTTACCCGTGCCGTGGACGTGAGCAAAGAAAAACTGGAAGATGTACAGAATTCCCTGAACATGAAAGAGGGGTTTGACGTCGGCATGGAAATGTCCGGCAATCCGCAGGCATTGAACAGCATGATTGACTGCATGTGTCACGGCGGTAAAATCGCGCTCCTGGGCATTCTGCCCGGCAAAACGCTGGTGGACTGGAATAAAGTGGTTTTCAACGGCCTTACGCTGAAAGGCATTTACGGACGGGAAATGTACGAAACCTGGTACATGATGACCAGCATGATCGAATCCGGACTCGACATCAGTTCCATCATCACCCACCGTTTCCACTATACGGAATTCGAACAAGGATTCGACGTCATGCGTTCCGGCAAATCCGGCAAAGTGGTTTTAAACTGGGAGGCCCCTTGCTGAATTATCAATTAATATTGATTAGCAAGACAAGATTTATATTTGAACAACGCTATATTATTGCTACTTAAAACTTAATAAACACATATAAAAGCAGAACATGAAAAACAGATTCGGACTATGTTCATCAATACTTGACGTGATAGGGAATACGCCGCTAGTGGAACTTTCCAGACTGACTGAAAATGTCGACGGGCGGATACTTGCCAAACTAGAATATCTCAACCCCGGTTTTTCGAAAAAAGATCGCATCGCGCTGCAAATGATAGAGGATGCTGAAAAATCAGGGGCATTAAAACCCGGTCAGACAGTTGTGGAACTTACAAGCGGCAACACCGGTACCGGTTTGGCAATAGTATGTGGAATAAAGGGCTATCCTTTTATCGCGGTAATGAGCAAGGGCAATTCAATTGAAAGGGCGCGAATGATGCTTGCGCTTGGCGCTGAAGTCGTCCTTGTGGAACAAGCCTCCGGCTCTCAGAAAGGACAAGTTTCAGGTGAAGACCTTGCCCTTGTCGAAAAAGAAACTCAGCGCATAATAAAAGAAAAAAGCGCCTTCAGGGCTGACCAGTTCAGTCTGCAAAGTAATTTTGATGCTCATTATCTGCATACTGGACCGGAAATAATCGTCCAATCTGGCGGAAAGATTGATATTTTTTGCGATTTTGCGGGGACCGGAGGTTCTTTAGGCGGAATATCCAGGGCCCTGAAAGAGCACAACCCTCAAGTAGAATGTTATCTCGTTGAACCTGAAAACTGTGCCGTTTACGCCGGGAAGAAAACCACGAGCTCAAGCCACCGGATACAAGGCGGCGGTTATTCCATATCCGACCTTAAATTTATTGACAGGAAGGATATTGACGGATTTGTGCAGGTTTCCGATGAAGAAGCCATGCGCACAGCTGGAAGGCTTGCTAAAGAAGAGGGAATTTTCGGAGGTTTTTCAAGCGGAGCGAATGCCGCCGCCGCTTTAAAACTGCTTGATAAACCTGAAAATAAAGGTAAAACTGTTGTAATATTGTGTTGTGATTCCGGCCTGAAATATCTCAGCACTGATTTGTGGGATTCGATGGATAGGCTGTAAAAACCAGGAGTTAGGAACTGGAACAAAATAAACTATTGAATTTTCACCGAATATCTTGATTTGATTTTCGAGTTGCTTGTGAGGCGCATACCGGCAGGTATGTAACGAACAAGCGGCGCGAAAAGCATTCAAGAGAGCGGTGTAAAAACACAGGTTATTTTGAGACAGTTCCTTAGCATGAAACAGGTAATTTTAAGTATCATTGCGCGAGTTAACAATGGAGGATGCAATGCTGACCTTTAAAGATGGTAAAGAAATTTTCCGCAAAAGTCAATCAAAAGAGAAAGTCGAAATCCTGATAACCGGGGACTGCTGTCCGTGGGATAAGGCGATTGCCCCGGTTTGTGCAGGAAAATCTTCAGAAATACTAGCCGGCATCAAAGCTGTTCTTGATGACTGCGACCTGTCGGTAGTACAGTTCGAAACTCCGTTGACCAACGCCGAAACGCCTATTACCAAAAGCGGCCCCAACCTGAAATGTCCGCCGCAGTGTGTGGATTTCGTCAAAGCCGGAAGTTTCGATATTGCGGCGCTGGCCAATAACCATATCGGCGACTTCGGTACTGAACCGGTCCTGGAAACCATCAATATCCTGGAGAAAAACGGCATCAAAACTGTCGGCGCCGGAAAAAATCTGGAAGCGGCGAACAAGCCGCTGATTGTCAGCAGGAAAGGGATGAAAATCGCCTTCATCAATATCGCGGAAAATGAATTCGGCACGGCAGGCAAAGACAAACCGGGCGCGGCCCCGCTGGACCCGCTCAACAATATCAGACTTATAAAAGAAACCGCTGTTCAGACAGATCATGTGATTGTGATTATGCATGGCGGCAATGAAGGTAATCCGCTGCCCAGTCCGCGGGTAGTCAAGACCTGCCGCGCCTTTGCCGAAGCCGGCGCCCATGCGGTAATACATATTCATGCCCACTGTCCGCAGGGGATTGAGGTTTGGAAAAACACCCCGATTTTCTACTGCCCCGGCAATTTTTATTTTCCAGGCCCGTGGCAGCAGTTTGATCCGAAGTCTTTCTGGTGGAGCGGATTCATGATCAAGCTGGCTTTCGACAAACAGGCGGCGTTCAGCCTGGAAATCATTCCTTACACTTTCGGCTATACCCCGGAAAAGATTGTTCCGCTGACCGGCGAGAAAAAAGCCGCATTCTGCAAGTATATGGCTAAGATTTCGAAGATCGTTCAAGATCCGGACGCGGTTCAGCGCCATTTTGACGGCTGGTGCGCATGGCATGGACGTCATGCCCTGTCCAATATCCGTAAAGTTTCAGCTCTCTGGCCGATTGAACATCGCGACCCCGGAACGCTTAAACAGTTCATGGCGCTGAGAAATTATTTTACCTGTGAGGCGCATAATGAATTGGTTACCAATTTTATGCGTCTGGTGGAGGAAGACCGCGTCAAAGAAGCGGAAAAATATATCCCTAAAATCCAAAAGCTCCAGATCGCGGATTTTTGAGATATAAATCGTTAATCATTTATTAATTATTAACAGTAGAATGTAATTTATTTTGCAAGAAACTATGGGAATAGCCCAACAATATTCAGGAGACTATTGATATGTACGGAGCCATGCAGGAACATTTACAGAAAACATTGCAGGAAATACGCGATAGCGGACTATATAAAAACGAACGGATAATTACCAGCCCGCAAAACGCGAACATCACCGTCAGCGGCGGCCGCAAAGTCCTCAATATGTGCGCCAATAACTATCTCGGCCTCTCCGATCATCCGGCAATCGTCAAAGCGGCCCGGGAAGGATTGACCCGGCGCGGTTACGGTTTGTCTTCGGTGCGCTTCATCTGCGGCACCCAGGATATTCATAAGGAACTGGAACAGCAACTGTCCGATTTCCTCGGTGCCGATGATACCATTCTTTACAGTTCCTGTTTTGACGCCAACGGCGGGTTATTCGAAACTCTGCTCGGCGCGGAAGATGCCGTCATCAGCGACGCGCTGAATCATGCCAGCATCATCGACGGCGTCAGACTGTGCAAGGCACAGCGTTTCCGCTATAACAACAACGACATGGCCGACCTGGAGGCAAAACTTAAAGAAGCCGCCAACTGCCGTTTTAAAATGATCGCTACCGACGGCGTGTTCTCCATGGACGGCTATATCGCCAAACTCACGGAGATTTGCGATCTCGCGGAGAAGTACGGCGCGCTGGTCATGGTTGACGACTCCCATGCCGTCGGTTTTATCGGAGCTAAAGGCCGCGGCACCCACGAACTGAACAATGTAATCGGCAGAATTGACATTATCACCGGCACTCTCGGCAAAGCGCTCGGCGGCGCCAGCGGGGGCTACACCAGCGGACGCAAAGAAATAATTGAAATTCTCCGACAGCGTTCCCGCCCCTATCTTTTCAGCAACAGCGTTTCACCGGCGGTGGTCTGTGCCTCGCTGAAAGCGCTGGAACTGGTCACCGCCTCAACCGCATTGCGCGACAAACTGGAAGAGAATACCACCTATTTCCGCCAGAAAATGACCGACGCCGGATTCAACATCCGACCGGGCATTCATCCGATCGTCCCGATCATGCTCGGCGACGCGGTCCTAGCTCAGAATATGGCGGCGAAAATGCTGGAGAAAGGCGTCTATGTAGTAGGCTTTTTCTATCCGGTAGTGCCGCAGGGACAGGCCCGCATCCGCACCCAGATTTCAGCCGCGCATTCACGCGAAGACCTGGATTTCGCCATCAAAGCCTTTTGTGAAGTAAAAAAGGAACTGGGAATATAATCCGTAATTTTTCAATCTCATTTGTTTTTTTAACGATCCAATAATCTGAATATCCAATATCCAACAAGGAATATCCAACATCCAAGTAAAAAATATCGCTGTCGCGCCTGCTTTTTTCCGGCAGTAAGCTATGCTCCTGGACAAAATTGAGATTCAGTTGATATTTTGTATTTTGTCTTTCCTTCACCGGTTGGACATTCCTTGTTGGATATTGGACATTCGTTTTTACCCACTAAATTCCAGAGAAGACCCGCTTTTCGGAGTTCCTGCTATTGTAAAAAGTATAAATTGGATTCTTTTATCGCGGTTGTCACACTTTTAAACCTGAAGGTAAAAATAATCACAACTACGGAATTCATTCCCGCTTTACTTGAAAAAGCTATTGCCGCTCGTGAGCATCTGCTCGATGCCCGGCACGAAACCGCCATCCGGTTGTTCAATGGTTTTGTTGAGGGATATCCGGATATCGCCATTGATCTATATGCGACGACCGCAGTCATCCATAACTATGCCGATCCGGCGGAACAGGGAGCGGCAGCAGTTGATGAAGCGTTGCGCGTGCTGCAAAGCCGCCTGCCCTGGATCCGGGTAGTGATACTGAAAACACGCAACAGTCAACTGGCGGAAGAAAGACGCGGCAGAATACTTACCGGAACCATCGCCGACCGGGCGGTGCGGGAGCATGACGTATGGTATGCCGTTGATTTGTGCATGAACCGCGATGCCAGCCTGTATCTGGACACGCGCAACCTGCGCGGCTGGGCGCTGCAACACTTAAGCGGCAAAACCGTTCTGAACACTTTCGCGTATACCGGCAGCCTCGGCGTCGCCGCGCTGGCGGGCGGCGCAAAACGGGTGGTGCAGCTTGACCGCAGCAGCCTTTTTCTCAATCTCGCGAAAACATCGTATGAAATGAATAATTTTCCCGTTTTAAAAAAAGATTTTATCATTGGAGATTTCTGGGAACAGATCAGCCGGCTCAAGCAGCAGGGCGAACATTTTGACTGTATTTTTGTTGATCCGCCATTCTTTGCCGTAAATCATCAGCAAGGCGTGGTTGATCTGGTCAATAACTGTACCAGAATGATTAATAAGGTCCGTCCGCTGATTAACGACGGCGGATATTTGGTCACCATCAATAATGCGTTATTCGTCAGCGGCAAAGAATATATGGAAACGCTGAATGAACTATGTGCCGACGGTTATTTGAAGATCGCGGAATTAATTCCAATTCCGAATGACTTTGCGGGCTATCCGCAAACCCGGACCGGCATTCCCGTCACCGATCCCGCTCCGTTCAACCACTCCACCAAAATAGCGATTCTCGAAGTCCGGCGAAAAAAAGCGTAACCGCTTATTATATGCTCTTTATTGTTGCGTGGATTTCTGAATTTTCTTTTCCGTATCGTCAAACATTTTTTGCAGAATATCCTTTTTCTTGCCCGAGGCAAATTCAAGTCCGGCCTTGTAGGCTTTCAAAGCTTCCGGCAACTTGTTTTGCAGGCGCAACGCTTCGCCGAGATAGTAGTAATACTGGCTGTTGGATTCGGCTGAACCGGGTACGGGGATTTTGCGGAAAACGCTTTCAGCTTTTGACGGGTTGCGGACGCCGAGCAGGGCAATGCCGTAATAATAAGCAATGCCGTTATCTCCATTAAATCTGACGTAAGCGTCGGCCAGCAGTGAATGCGCCTGCTGATACTGGCCCATTTTTATGAGATTATCGGCATAATTAATATAGCCTGGAATATAATCCGGTTCCTGTTCAATGGCTTTTTGAAAATATTCGCCGGATTCATCAGTGGCTTTGCCGGCCTGGTATTGAACCGCTTTGCCGTAGGCCACATAGTCAGTTGCGCGAGCATCGGCATTATAGGGGAAGGTAACCCGCAGTACCAATACCCAGAGCAGGAGCATCGGCAAAATCATTAAAATAGTGTTGCGCCGTTTTATCTGGCTGTACGCTTTGTAAAAAGGATAAAACATCAGAATTGCAAAAACCGGGTACAGAATCAGGCGGTATCGCGCCAGCGGATAAAAAAAGGCCAACGGCATCGAATATGCCAGGATGTAAAGCAGCAGCAAGCCTTCCTTCCGCATCCATTGCCATGAGCACAGCATGAACAGAATTGCCGAGAACGCCAGCGGAATTACCAGCAATGGTCCGGCCATGTACTCCAGCGGAAAAAGTTTATACTTCATGAAGTAATAATTTACATTATTGGGTACTTCAAAAGGTTTGAACAGCAGATAAAACTTGCAGATATAGTTCATTAAGTAACTGCCGACGCCAAAATTTTGTCTGGAAGCAGTATCTCCTGAAATCGCAGGAGTTGCCGTTACCGGAGTTGCCGGCTGCGCCGGACCGGTATTCATGTCTTTGGGATTTTCAATTTTACCCAGTTTTAATGCATAGTCCATATCCACGTGAAACGGCAG
This sequence comes from uncultured Lentisphaeria bacterium, assembly GCA_903831825.1. Taxonomy (GTDB): domain Bacteria; phylum Verrucomicrobiota; class Lentisphaeria; order Victivallales; family Victivallaceae; genus CAIPAT01. The sequence continues at coordinate 49,034 of CAIKZE010000090.1, forward strand.
CTTAGTCCCGGAATTTCTGGCATTGAATAACATTACCGAACCGAATATTACCGAACAAACCGCCGCCAGCACGCCGACCCGGATAAAAAATTGTTTCAGGATGAGCCTTTTCCCTTTGTATTTCAAGAACAAATACAGCACAATCCACAATGAGCCCAAAACAAAAAACGGCGCGGAAGAAACCCTGACCATGCAGGGCAGCGACAGACATGTTCCGGCAACAATCAGCCCGATAACGTCAAAATGGCGCTTTCTTCCCCAAAGCAAACCGAAGAGCGATAACGCCGCAAAAAAAACTTGGGTGCTTTCGCGCAGCGTCAGGCATTCGTGCAGCAAGGCGGGAGCATACGCCGCGGCGATTATGCCGGAAGCTATTGCCCACAGCCGTTTACCGGTAAGGTGCAGCGCGCACCAGGCAATGACCGGGGCGGCAATAGCGCCAAGGATGATTTGAACCAGAACCAGGGCTTCCGGGGAATGCTGTCCGTTATTGAAAAACATAACGGCGGCAATCATGAATTTATGGATGGTGAATATCGAGAACCCCTGATAAAGCCAACTGCCGATCAGCAGCGTCGTCTGCATATCCAGGCCGAGAATATTGCTGTAATACCTGACCGGAGACTGCAACCAGCACATATACAGAATTGTCCTGATTACAATTGCCGCCAGAAGCGGAATGCCCGCCACGCTTATCAGAGTTGTCGTTTTGGATATTTTCAATTCAAATAATTACTTCTTTGAGAATTGTTTGAATAAATCATATACTTTTTCAGCTTTCTTATCCGCATCGTCCGGAAGATTTTTAATTTTCAACTCAACGGTTGAATCAAGCGATTTTAAAAGTTCCGGACGGCTGTACTGCGGATTCTTCCCGAGCGCGGTTTGCGCTTTTGCAAACATTTCCAGCGCCTTGGCGGAATTACCTTTAAAAATCCATGCGTCCGCGGAAGTCAGCAGTCCGCTGATGTCATTGTCATTTATTTTCAACGCTTTCAGCGTTTTGTCCGGCGAATTCTGCAACAGATACAGCATGCCGAGTTTATTCAGTATTTCAGCATTGTCCGGGCTTAGATCAACCAGTTGAGAATAATACCATGCGGCAGACCCCCAATCCTTGCTTTTTTCCGCATCGGCGGCAGCCTGCTGCAGGAAAGAAACCGCTTCGTTGTTGGCGGAAGCCAGTTTGCCGCTAAGCAGCTTTTCCAGTTCCGGTTCAGGACTTCCGCCGAGTTTTCTGGATTTCCGGTAGAGTTCTGAAGCTTCACCGGTTTTATCTTTATCACCGGCCAGCAGCAGCGCCAGCTTCTGCATTATTTCCACAGAATCCGGCTTTATTCTTAAAGCTGCCCTGAATTCTTTTTCCGCATTTTTAACATCGCCTTTACTCTGCAGCGCACATCCCAGACCGAATCTGGCTTTCGGGTTGTCCGACTGGTTTTTTATCAGATTCTTAAATGTTTCCGCCGCCTCGTCATAGCGCTTGGCGCCAAGCAGCGCAAATCCGTAATCAGCGACAGTGTCGCTGTTCTTGCTGTCCGCTTTGACGGCACGGCTCAGATGCTCGACCGCTTTATCATAATCTTCGATCTGGAGATAAAGTTTACCCAAATGACGATGCGCGATCAGGTTGCCTGGCTCACTTTCCAGCACCATCTGAAAATGCCACAATGCCACCTCAAAATCCTGTTTTTTCTCGGCAACGATACCATTAGTCAGCAGTTCCTGTATCTTAACGGCGGGAACTGCCGGGGCTGCCAATTTTACTTCAGGAGCTCCTGACTTCTTCTCGGCCAGTTGCGACTCCAGCGATTTAATTTTTTCTATGCTTTCTCTAAGATTTGCGGCAAGCGCATTGATTTTATTTTCCGCCGCGGCATATTTTGCGCCTAGATCCGCGTCAACGGATTTTCCGGAAAGCCGCGTTCTTAAATCGAGAACGACGGCATCTCTTTCAGCCAGTTGCCGCTTCATTACGGCCAATGAAGAATCCATCGAAGAAAGCTGTTCTTTCAGCGAATCTACTCTGGCTAGCTGGGTTGCCAGAGTTTTCCTGGCTTCGGCATCGCCAGTCCGCGAATTTTTCAGGACATTTATTTCCTCTTTCAATGCTGAAATCGTGCTATTATTCTGCTTCAGCGCTTCCATCTCCTGCGACAGTTTCTGATTTTCATTTTTTGACTTATCCAGCATGTGGGCAAGCTTTTTATTCAGTTCATCCAGCGAAGCCAGTTTATTTTTATCGCTTTGCTGATAGGAATTTATGTTCTGGAGCGCCTGCTGATAACTTAACTGAAGTTTCTTGTAATCATCCTGAAGCGCAATCATTTCGCGGTTTTTAGCGGTAAGCGCGGCATTCGCTTTTTTTAGCTCATCCAATTTGGACATATCCATATTTATTTTAGAGTTGCTTTCAGTTGCCGCCTGATATTTAGTCTTGTATTCCACCACCGCCTGCTCCTGGTCCGCAAGCTGTTTTTTAAGAGCTGGAATCACCGAGATTTCGCTCTGCATGGCGATAACCTTCTCTGACAGTTCCTTTTTTTCGATTTTTGATTTATCCAGCATGGCGCCGAGCTTTTTATTCAGTTCATCCAGTGAAGCCAGTTTGTCTTTATTGCTTTGCTGATAGGAATTTATGCTCTGGAGCGCCTGCTGATAACTTGACTGAAGTTTCTTGTAGTCATCCTGAAGCGCAACCATTTCACGGTTTTTAGCGGTAAGCGCGACGTTCGTCTTTTTTAGATCATCCAACTGCGACAGTTCCATATTTATTTTGGAACTGCTCTCGGTTGCCGCCTGATATTTCTCCTTGTATTCCTTCAACGCCTGCCCCTGGTCCGCAAGCTGTTTTTTAAGAGCGGGAATCGCCGAGATTTCGCTCTGCATGGCGATAACCTTCTCTGACAGTTCCTGCTTTTCGCTTTTTGACTTATCCAGCATGGCTCCGAGCTTTTTATTCATCTCGTCGGATGAATTATTGCTGATGCGCTTGATTTGTTCAAGCGCTTCCTGATAATTCGAGTTCAGCGCTTTATAGTTTTCCTTGAGATCCGCCATCTCTTTGATTTTAAGTTTCATCTCGGCGTTTTCATTCTTCAAATCCGCCATGACTTTGATTTCATTCTGGAGACTGGATTTTTCCGCAACCAGTTTATCCACTTTTTCCTGAATCTGTTTAATCTCCAGATTGCTCTGTTCAAACCGTTTTTGCTTGTCCAGCAATCCGGCATTTTCGGATTTCAGGTTGTTCACGGATTGCTCCATAATCCGATTGTCATTTATGGATTTCTCCAATGCGTCAGCAAGACGCTTATTGATTTCGTCCAGCGATGCAATCTTATTTTTATCATTTTTGGAGGCTTCCCGGAGCGAGTCCTGCACTTGCTGCTGACCAGCCAGGGATTTTTTATTTTCCTCCTTGAGTGAATCAACCATTTTGTCCTTTTCCGCCAGTTGCAGATTAAAGTTTTTCTTTTCCGCGTCCAGGGCATTAACCGACTGCTGTATTTTATCCCCGGCATCAGCCAGCGTCCGGCACTTAGTCTCTAATTCAGTAATGGCATTACGGCTCTTCGTCAGTTGCTCATTAAGCTGCTGATTTTCATCTTTGACCGCAGCCACGGCTTTCTGGTCTTCGCGTGTCTGCGCATTCATTCTCTCCGTGAGACGCTTATTGATTTCATCCAGCGATGCAATCTTGTCTTTATCATTTTTGGAAGCGTCTCTGAGCGAATCCTGTATCTGCTGCTGATTAGCTAATGTCTTTTTATTTTCTTCCTTGAGTGAATCAACCATTTTATCTTTTTCCGCCAGTTGCAGATTAAGACTTTTCTTTTCCGCTTCCAGGGCATTAGCCGACTGCTGTATTTTATCTCCGGATTCAGTCAGTTTCTGGCATTTATCCTTTAATTCGGCAATGGCATTGCGGCTCTTCGTCAGTTGTTCGTTAAGCTGCTGATTTTCATCTTTGACCGCAGTCATGGCTTTCAGTTCTTCGCGTATCTGCGCATTCATTTTATCGGCATCTTTCAGTCCCGCAAGTTCATTCTTTAAAGACTGAATCTGTTTTCGCGCTTCCAGCAGTTCTCCGGATACGCCCTGGAGCGCTTCCAATTCTTTCTTTAAAGAGGCGATCTCTTTAGTAGTGGAATCCAGCGCGGTCTGATATTTATCACGCTGTCCGGCCATTTCCGCCTTTTCTTTACGCAATATCTGGCTGTCCTGCTGAAGCGTTTGAACTTCGCTTTTGATGGCAACCAGATTTTTAGATTCTTCTCTGAGGCTGCTGTTTTCCGCATTCATTGCATACATTTTTGCCTTCAGATCGGCCAGGGCGTTTGCACTATCCTGATTCGCTTTATTCAGTTGCTCGTATTTCAAATTCAGGCTGTTTAATTCGTCGCTTTTGGAGTTGAGTTTTTCCGTAAGTTCGGAATTCGTTTTATTGACTGCCAGAATGGACTGGTACTCATTGGCGGAACGCTCCTCAAGACGCTTCTGTATTTTTTCATACTTGTCCACAAACAGTTTAAGTTCTCTATCCTGTTTGGAATTCTGCTCCCGCAAATTCTGGATTTCCTTCGTGTTCGCGCCTTCCTCCAGGATGCTCTGATTATATTTTTTCGTAAGACCGTTATACTCGTCAACTATGCTGTTCTTCTGGTCATTAATAAGTTTTACCGTATCTTTCATCCGGGTGAATGAAATATTCTCTTCGAGCTGCTTGTTTTTTAACTCCTGATTTTCCTGCGCCAGTTTTTCATTTTGCTCTTTCAGCGCATCAAATTTTTCACGAATAGCTTTATTTTCATTCATGACCTCGCCGGACATCTTGTTCTGGCTGCCGTCTTTGGCGCGCAGCTCTTCAATCCATTTATTGAGTTTGCTGATCTCTTCCTGCTTTTCTTTGATGCCCGCCAGGTTGACATTATTGTTTTGAGTAAGCTGTGCGATTTGGGCATTCAAGCCTCTGATCTGGGAACCGCGGTCAGAACTCTCTTTTTCATAACGCAAGATCTGATCATTCAGTTCCCGGATTTTCTGCTCGCTTTGCTGCTGAGCGAATTTTGCTTCAGTTTTATCCTTGAACAGATCCGCCATCTCGTGGCGGAGTTTCTCGTAATTGTCATCCTGCATTTTCAGTTTCTGAGTGAGAATCTCCATCTTCATCTTCTCTTCAAGCATGCGATTCTTCAGCTCGTTCTTTTCGGTATCAGGCTGAGTGATTTTCTCATTCAAAGCATCGTATTTCTGCTGCAGCAGAGATAACTGCTGCTGCAGGACCCCCTTCTCCTTGATCATATTCTCAACTTCGCGCGAGGCGCTCTGGCCGCGTTCGGCCTGACGCCGCAACTCGTCCACTTCAACCAGCACGGCAAAAAGTTTTTTCTTGTATTTATCCAGTTCAGCTTTAACTTCGCTGGTATCGGAATCCACATCCTTTCCGAAGGAAGATGTTGATACGGTTGACGGAATCCCCTCAGAAGACGCGGCGGAAGACGAATACGACGATGGCTTGGTGGCGGTTTTAGGCGATATGCGTTCTTCGGGAGCTGCGCTTTCGTTGCGATGTTTGGAGATTTCACCTTTGAGTTCGCTGATTTCCTGATCGCACATTTTTATGCGGCTGCCGATGATTTTCTGGTTCCACTCCGGACGATTGTTCTGGACAGCGACATAATATTCGCGGGCGCGCTGGAAACATTTCAAAGCCTCTTCGGCATTGCCACGGTTTTTGCTCTGTTCGCCTTTTTCATAATTTGAAAAGCCCTGCCGCCACGCTTCCCACGGCGAGAACTCATCATCTTCCGCAAACACCAATGCCGTTTGAACCGTCAGGAACAGCGTCATCAATATTATTATCCACTTTTTTGACATAACATTCTCCAGGAACTTAATGATTGTTGTTATACTCTATCAGGTTGAAAATTTAAAATAGATTGCGAAGATTTTGAGAATTGGTTCGTATTCTGAGAGGCTGCCGATACCGGGGTATCGAAGGCCTCGAAGAGTGCGAATCCAAACTCAAAAGATCGCAACCGCTTTGGGCGAGTGCCTTGCGGC
>CAIKZE010000091.1 GCA_903831825.1 uncultured Lentisphaeria bacterium
ATTATAAATATCTATACTTATAATATTTGAAACAAAAAAAACAAGCGCGAAGAATATATTTTTCTTGAAAAAAATCGCATGAGCAGGATTTTCAGGCTGAATCAGTGCGAAGAATTTTCTGATTCTTTGTTGCTGATGTAATCGCAGCCCCTCTGGAACCATGTTCTTATTTTGATTGCATTTTTTCAGGATTATAGTATTTTAAATTTATTCAAACACTGACAAAGGAGTTTTCATTATGAAGAAACAACTGTTGTTTGTCGCTGTCACGATTCTTGCCGTTGCATGCTTTGCGGATAACGGCGCAATCATTGCCGCTGCTCCATCGAAAGAAATCAAACTGCCGCCGCCGGACATGAAAGGCGGCAAACCGCTGATGGAGTGTCTGGCGCTTAGAAAAACCAGCCGCGAATTCAGCGATAAAGAACTTTCGCAGCAACAGATCTCAAACCTGTTGTGGGCGGCGTTCGGCATCAACCGTCTCGACGGCAAGCGCACCGCGCCGACCGCCATGAACGTTCAGGATCCCCTGATCTATGTGGCGATGAAAGACGGTCTTTATCTTTATGAACCGAAAGGCTATGTCTTGCAACTGGTTCTGGCGGAAGATATCCGGGCAAAATGCGGCGAACAGGAATTTCATAAAAATGTCCCTGTCGATCTGGTTTATGTCTCAGATACTAAAAAGTTCAGCGGCGACAAAGCAGGGAACATGAATCTTGCGTGGAGTCATATCGGCTTTATCAGCCAGAATGTTTATCTGTACTGTGCGTCCGAAGGCCTTTCAACCGTGGTTTGCGGCTGGGTCAACCATCCGCAACTGGAAAAAGCCATGGGTCTGCCCGAAAGCTTTAAAGTAATCCTGACCCAGCCGGTCGGCTATCCCAAATAGGGAAAGTCGGGATTAGATAATTTTTTCAGCGGCTTTCAACCAGGCTCCGGTCATGAGCTGATGCCCGGCATAAGTCGGATGAACTCCGTCGCCCAGCCAGTATTCCGCCGGAGCCCGTTTCAGGGCGGCGTCAAAGATTTCCTGATACGGAATAAAGATCGTGTCGAAATCTTTGGCCATTTTACGGACGACTTCCCGGCGCTGGTTGATTTCCGGAACCCAGTCCTTGCCGACCGCGCCGCAGACATAAACAAAAGGCTCGCAAAGTATCAGTTTCACTCCCGGGCGGGCCTGGACGGTCCATTCCAGCAGCATCCGGTAAAACTGTTCAAAGCGCGGAATTTCGACTCCGTTTTTGCTGCCGAACTCATGCCAGGTGTCGTTTACCCCGATCAGAATGCTGATGACATCCGGATTTAAATTGAGCCCGTCAACTTTCCAGCGGGCATAAAGATCAACAATGCGATTGCCGCTGATGCCGCGGTTAAAAAACTTGAGTCCGTCTTCCGCTTTGGCGCAAAGCAGATGCGCCGCCGCCAGCAGCGGATAGCCGCCGCCGAGTCCGACATTAGCCGCATTCGTGTCGCGAGACCGTCCGCAATCCGTGATGGAATCGCCCTGAAATAAAATCACCTGATTTTTCATCTTCTTTATAACTACCTTATTATTATTATAAAAAGCAAGAGCTATAAATATTTACGCATTATCCGTCAAATTCAATATCTTCTTAATAATAATCTTAAAATTCACCCAGTTCGTTTTAACATTAAAAAGCGCGGCGGCAAAACAGATTTGTAACAGCTTTAAAACTATATCCTTACATCATAAAACCTATAAAATTCAATTAAAAATGTGTTTTTTCATCAATTCCGGCTTTCACGAAACGGATTTAAGCATTATATTCTGATAAAGCAACGTCTGCGTCCATGGGGGAAGCAGAACGTTTTTACATATATTATAAATAATAGCATTAACGACTCAAGAAAAGTCAGTATTGTTATCAATTTATGTATGTGCGGTACTTGCCGGGGCAGTCAACTGGACTGCCGGCTTCAATAGAGGTTTTATAAATATGAATAAAAGACATAATGTATCTGTCAATACAGGACCCGGCGGACACATTTTGGGCTGCGGTCTTGAATACAGGATTTCTTCATAACTTTCTCTATTACAGTACAACTCTACATATTTTGACTGCTGTCTGACTTTTCCGCGGCCTGGGATTCAGGATGGAACAGTTGAACTTTGATATTGGGGTCACGGAAAAAACAGGCGTGACGGAGCGTTCAACGGCAGGACAGCCTCTTGCCGCCAGAATGCGTCCGAAAACCCTTGAAGAATACGCGGGACAGGAACATCTCCTGGCTCCGGGTAAGCTTTTGCGCCGTGCCATTGACGCCGACCGTTTCACCTCCATCATCTTATCAGGCCCGCCGGGTACCGGGAAGACCAGTTTAGCGGAACTGATCGCCCGGACGACGGATTCCGAATTTATTCGCTTGTCCGGCGTCTTATCCACTGTTGCCGACATCCGCAAAGAGATCAATCTTGCCAAGCTTCGCCAGGAAGCCAGCGGCCGGAAAACCATTCTGTTCATAGACGAGATCCACCGGTTTAACCGCGCCCAGCAGGATTCGCTGCTCCCTGATGTCGAAAACGGCAATATCCGGTTAATTGGAGCGACAACCCACAATCCGCAGTTTTATGTTATCGGAGCACTGCTGTCACGTTCGCTGGTATTTGTCCTGGAACCGCTTTCAAGGCCGGATGTCATCAGCCTGATGAAACGGGCGTTGACCGCCGACTGTGGTTTCAAGGGCAAACCCGTAACCATTTGCGATGAAGCAATGACGTTTCTGGCGGAAATCTGCGAAGGCGACGCCAGAAAAGCATTGAATGCACTTGAAATCGCGGTGCTTACGACGGAACCTGATCCGCGGGGCAACATCCATATCGGGGTTGCTGAAGCGGAAGAATCAATCCAGCGGAAATTCATCAATTACGATGATGACGGCCATTATGACTCGGCCAGCGCATTTATCAAAAGCATGCGCGGCAGCGACCCGGACGCGGCGATTTACTGGCTGGCCAAGATGGTCCATGCCGGGGAAGATATCCGGTTCATAGCGCGCCGGATAGTTATTTTCGCGTCCGAAGATATCGGGAATGCCGATCCTCGAGCCCTGCCCCTGGCGGTAAGCGCCATGCAGGCGGTCGAAATGATCGGGATGCCCGAAGCCAGGATTATCCTGGCCCAGGCGGTGACGTTTTGCGCCACCGCCCCCAAGAGCAACGCGTCTTATGCCGCCGTTGACGCCGCACTGGAAGATGTGCGGAAAGAAAGAATACAGCCGGTTCCGACGCATTTGAGAGACCCTCATTCCACCGGAGCCAGTCAAGACAAAAACGGGAAGGACTACAAATACCCCCATAGTTTTGGCGGTTTTGTCGTCCAGGATTATCTCGGAGTTCCTAAAAGTTATTACCTCCCGGCCGGGATCGGCTATGAGGAAAAAATTAAAGAAAGGATTAATTACTGGAAACAGTGCAAGCAGGTTGAGGAGAAAGCGGTCAATGGATAATCTTTCCGCCAAACAAAAACTGAGGAAAGAATTTCTGCGGCACCGCTGTTCGCTAGACCCGGATTACCGCAAACAAGCCGATCAGGCGATTTGCGTTAACCTGATTCAGGTACCTGAAATCGCCGCCGCAAAAGCTGTGGGCGCGTTTGTCACGGACGGTACCGAGCCGGATTTAAGCATGTTTATCGAACATGCCATGCAGTCCGGCATTGAAATATATCTGCCCCGCTTCACACATGATGCCGGGCACGGATATGAGATGGTTGAAATTAAAGATATGCGAAACGGCCTGGTCCCCGGAAAACACGGGATCAGGGAGCCGGGGCAGAGTTTGAAGGCGGCATCGGAAGATGTCCTGGATACTTTGATATGGCTGGTTCCCGGCGTCGTTTTCGACTCGAACGGATCGCGGCTCGGCCGCGGTAAAGGCGTCTATGACCGGCTGCTTAATAAACGCAGCGGGATTAGAATAGGTATTTTTTACCAATGTCAGGAGAATACGGAGATCCCCGTCGAAGCGCATGATTGTCCGCTGGACATGATTGTGACGGAGAACGGGGTGAAACGGTTCAAATGATACTAAAGAGGAGAACTTTATGAATGGAATAATTATTGGAATCATCGGAGGTGTTGTCGGCATTGCCGTCGGGTTTATTGTCAGTCTGATTATGCAAAGACTGCAAAAAAACTCGGCTTCAACCCTGGCGTCAAAAATTCGCGCGGATGCTGAAAAAGAAGCAGAGCATATCCAGCGCGAAGCCAAAGTAACCGCCAAGAGCGAACTGCTGAAAATGAAAGAAGAGTTCGAGGATGAACTCAAAGAACGCCGCCGGGAACAGATGCTCACGGAAAAACGGCTCAGCCAGCGCGAAGAGAACCTGGAAAAGAAGAACGACGTGCTGGAAACCAAGATGAAAGGCCTTGAACGCAAGGAAAAGGAACTGGATGTTCTGCGGGAACGCATGTCCAACCGCGAACAGGATCTGCAGCAGAAGATCTCCAAGCAGATTGATGAACTCGAAAGAATTTCATTGCTTGACCGTGAAAGCGCCAAGCAGATGCTGCTGGAAAAATTGAAGAACGAAGTTAAAAACGAGTCGGGCGTCGTCATTCGCGACCAGCTCGAAGAAGCCAAGCAGAAAGCGGAAAAGGAAGCCCGGCGCATCCTGACTTACGCGATTCAGCGTTACGCTTCCGACTGTACTTATGAGCGCACCACCGCGACCATTCCGTTGCCGAACGATGAAATGAAAGGCCGGATCATCGGGCGTGAAGGACGCAATATCCGCGCGCTGGAAGCCGCCACCGGGGTCAGCATCCTGATTGACGATACTCCGGAAGCGGTCGTCATCTCCTGCTTTGACCCGGTACGCAAGGAAGTCGCCCGTCAGTTGATGGAGCGCCTGATTGCCGACGGACGCATCCATCCGACCCGGATCGAAGAACTGACGAAGAAAATCCAGAAAGAAGTTGAAGACGATGTCTATTCCGCGGGCGAAGCCGCGGTGCTGGAAACCGGGATTCAGGGCGTCGCGCCGCAGGTCATCAAACTGCTGGGCCGCCTTAAATACCGCTACAGCTTCTCCCAGAACGTGCTCCAGCATTCACTGGAATGCGCATATTTCATGGGCATGATTGCCAGCGAACTCGGGCTGGATGAACAGAAAGCCAAACGCATCGGGCTGTTCCACGATATCGGCAAGGCCGTTGACCATGAAGTCGAAGGTTCACATGCGGAGATCGGCGCGGACATCCTCAGAAAGCATAATGAAGCCAAGGATGTCGTTGCCGCAGTCGCAGCCCACCACGGCGAAGCGGAAGTCACCAGCGTCTATGACGTGCTCATCAACGCCTGCGACACGCTCAGCGCTTCCCGTCCCGGCGCCAGAAGCGAAACTACCGAACTGTATCTGAAGAGACTTGAACAGTTGGAAAGCATCGCCCACGAATTCGCCGGCGTCGAAAGCTGTTTCGCCATCCAGGCCGGACGCGAAGTCCGTGTCGTGATCAATCCGGAAAAGATTACCGAAGGTGAAGCTCAGGTCCTGGCGCGCGACATGTGTCAGCGCATTGAAAGAGAAATGAACTATCCGGGACAGATTAAAGTCACGGTCATCCGTGAAACCCGTTCCGTAGACTACGCCAAGTAGTTCTGAAAGAATATCAAGCCGCGGCCCCAAAACCGCGGCTTTTTTTATTCCCCACTCTTTTTTAATCCCGCAGGCGCGGAAAGACACAGAGGCACAGAGAAATCATTTTCTTGTTTTGGACAGCCGACAGCCTTCCCGCAGTCGCGGGAGGCCCCCGATACGGACAAGTCGTACATTTTGGACATGGTCTATGCTCATTTTGGACACCCATGCCTAGAACTGTTTTCAACTTTTCTCGCTTCCAATTTATTTTGGACACCCCCATCCGGAACCGTTTAACCACAGAGACACAGAGGCACAGAGAACAGCCTTTCTATTATTGGCTAAAGGTAAATTAGCCCGCCTAATCTGCATTTTGGACACACGACAGCCTTCCCGCAGTCGCGGGAGGCCCCCGATACGGACAAGTCGGACATTTTGGACATAGGTCTACGCTCATTTTGGACACCCATGCCCCTCATTCTGGACAGCGCTTCCGGTGTAGCGCCTCTCTGAGAGGGAGGATTTAGAACCCCGTCCGAGACGGACGGCACTACAATCAAACCCATTTTGGACACCTGACTCCGAGACTCTGGATAGACGTTGTACAGAACTGTTTTCACCAGTCACCAGTCACCAGTCACTATTCACGTTCTTTATCCCGCAGTCGCTGGAGACACCCACACTCCGAGACTCTGGATAGCCGTTGTGCAGAACTATTTTTAATATTCAGTAATTTTCAAACAACTTTGGGGTCAGTTCCTAACCATAAGGCACAGAGACACAGAGAAATCATTTTGGACGCGTCCTACCCTCATTCTGGACCCCTGTTCCGGTGTAGTGCCCTCTCTCTGAGAGGGAGGATTTGGAACCCACGTCCGAGACGGACGGCACTACAATCAAACCCATTTTGGACACCTGACTCCGAGACTCTGGATAGACGTTGTACAGAACTGTTTTTAATATTCAGTAATTTTCAAACAACTTTGGGGACAGTACCTAACCACAGAGGCACAGAGACACAGAGAAATCATTTTGGACACGTCTTACCCATATTTTGGACACCCCCGTCCGAGACGGACGGCACTACAACAAAACCCATTTTGGACACCTGACTCCGAGACTCTGGATAGACGTTGCGCAGAACTGTTTTCACCAGTCACTATTCACGTTCTTTATCCCGCAGTCGCTGGAGACACCCACACTCCGAGCGTTTGGAGACTGCTTTGAGGCTGTTGTTCTTTTGTTTTCTAATTTTCCATTTTCAACTTTCCATTTTCAATTATTCCCCCCACTCCGAGTCTTGGAGTGCCCCTGAGCATATACCCTTTCATTATTCCCATTATTCCCATTATTCCCATTATTCCCATTATTCCCATCCGGCTTTGTCTTGACAGACATTTGGCCCCCGTCCGATACGGACGGCACTACAACCAAACCATTTCCGAGTCGATAGATACCGGTTTCAGGGTATTACTATTTTGTTTTTCTTGCTTTTCTTGCTTTTCTCGCTTTTCTTGCTTTTCTCGCTTTTCTCGCTTTTCTCGCTTTTCTTGCTTTTCTCGCTTTTCTCGCTTTTCTTGCTTTTCTCGCTTTTCTCGCTTTTCTCGCTTTTCTCGCTTTTCTCGCTTTTCAACTTTAGAACTTTCCATCACTTGAACTGAGCCGCATTTGCGGCGAGAAATACGGAAAAAACAGTAATTTTGCTGGCGTTTTGACAATAAAAAAGATACCGTTCTTTAAACACAAACCCGGGCAAGCAGCCCGAA
>CAIKZE010000092.1 GCA_903831825.1 uncultured Lentisphaeria bacterium
GAATGCCAAACGAAGAAGAACAGGGGGAAAGCCGTGTGAGGGAAAACCGCACGCACGGTTTGGTCGATGAGGTAGAACCGATAAGTTGCAACTCGTTGATGATTAGAGGTTTTACTTTAATCGAACTCCTCGTGGTGATCGGCATCATCGCGATCCTCGCCGGAATGCTGCTTCCTGCGCTGAACCAGGCCAGGGAAAAGGCCAGACAATCCGATTGCGCAAGCAGAATGAAACAGATTGGCACCGCTTTCTCTTTATATCAAAATGACTATGAAGGCTATTATGTGCCAATAAGCTTTAATAACCCGATTGACAGGAATGCATTGAACTGGGCGTGGTGTTTAGAATCTAACAAATATCTGCCATCGCCTAAAATCTTTATGTGCCCGTCAGCGACAATGTTGACCGACCCGCTGACATTCGGTCCCGACAATTGTGTTGAACGGCCTACTGCCTCGTCCAGATATCAGTATATTTCCATCGGATACAACTATGATAATGGTTTCGGACAAACTTATATTGGCACTATGACCAGCAGTAATAGACAAAGTTATACGCCGTGGAAAAACAGCAGTGTCAGAAAACCTTCAACCAAGATATTGCTGGGAGATACCTGGCGGTATGCCGGGACGATAGCCTATGGGGTGATAAATGGCAATACAAATCCGACTTCAACATCTCCTGCTGCGGATGTCATACATGACCGGCACAGCGGGTCTGCAAATATTGTCTGGGGTGACGGACACTATGCGCCAATAAAAAATGCAATGTTCGTTACGAATATCGGCATGGTGGGCCTGGCAACCAGCGTTGAATATTATTACAGAGTCGCCAATTTTTACGGATTATAATTCATCCCGTTCAAAAAATGTTAAATTATAAGGACAGAAAATGATTAAGACGCTGCTGCTTGCCGCCGGACTGTCGTGTGTTTTGTTTTCAACTATGGCGCTGGAACAGGATGTGGTTTTTTCCGCTCCATTCAGTAAAGATTTTAGTGCGGAGACGGCGGCCGGAAAATTTTTCCCGGTTTCCGGCAAAGGTGAAATAGTCAGAATACAGAATGTTGCCGGAGTTAAAATTGCCGGCGATGCTGCTGCCGTTTTGCTTTATCCCGGCGCCGATATCCTGCCATCTGATGAAGGGACGATTGAGTTCAACTATTACCCGATGTTGAAGGAGGCGGTTGCCGCCGCCGGCGGTAAAGATGTGCCGGCAACACTTATTTCAATAAAGTCATCCTCCCTGCCGGATTATGCCGGTTTAAGCATTGGAATCAATGCCAAAGAGAATGGGAAGAAGTTTTATCCATGGGTAATCGTTGCTGGAAAAGACGGCGGTCAGATTTTTCGTCAGGCGGATATTGGCGATGCAAAATGGTACAAGTTTACAATATGCTGGAACCGGAAGAGCGTCTCGCTTTTTCTGGATGATCGCTTGACCGGCTCGATGAAACGTCCTTCTGAACTGTTCGGCAGCAAGAATATCGGCATCGGCGGCTATGGTGTTGCAAAATGTCACGGCGTCATTTCCGACTTAAAAATTTACCGCAAATCGCTTAAAGCCGGCGAAATTGACCCGGCAACTTTTTCATTTCCCGGACGCAAGGGCAATGCAGAACTGACAACCAATTCATCAATTCAAATTAAAGAGAATATTTTTGCGGCCAAAGTTGTAACTGATGCTCCGGCAATCTTGCACATCTCCTCCGGAGTATTTAAAGTGGCGCCGGGACACGGGTATGCGGTAAACTTTTCAGACCGTCCGGTCCGGTATTTGTCCGCGGATGCTAAAGGGATCTTAAACATAGAATTTGAACGTGAAGATAATTGCAGTTCATTTACGATAATTCCATGCGATGCGAAGAATCTGCTGGACGGGGTTGAATGGGACGGACAGTCCAGCCCTGCCCCGAAATTCGCACTGGAATGGGGACATGAGAGCGGCAAGACCGATGCCGGAATGCAGGCTGCGCAATCGAGCGTCGGTACTTTCAGCCGTGACCCGGCGGTATCCCGCAGCGGAAACCCCGCTTTCAAGATCGATAAGACCGCTCAATCCGGAGAAGTTTCATGGAAAACCAGGCCAATCCGGGTAAAAGCCGGTCAGGAATATCTGTTTTCCGGCTGGTATCATCTGACTGAACCTAATTTTGGCGCTTCCGGAATGTTCCGCATCATCCTGCCGGCGACCGGAGATAAGCCGGAAAAGGTATTTGACCCGGTTGATTTCAATCCGCTGGTTGCGCCGCTGTATGGCTCACAATGGCGCTATATACAGGTTATGTTTAAAGCGCCGGAAGGTTACAATCAATTGTATGCCCTGCTTAGCTTGCGCGGCACGCCTCAGGTAATCTGGTGGGATGATATAAGCCTGCGTCCTGCTCCGGCTCCAAACAGTTTCCCGGTGAGCCCTCTTTCCGCCGAGGAAAGCAGTCCAACCATTCCAATTGAAACTGTCCGCAAAATGTGGAAGGAGCGCGATCCGGTAAAAGTTGAGATCAAAAATTCCGGGGATTTCCCCTTACTTTATGTAAATGACAAGCCGGTTCCCTCGCTGGCGTATAATGATTTCACGGTTAGAACCGAGGAGACCGAATATAAAACTTCGCTAAAAGCCGGAATCAGATGGCATTTTATCTGGATCACTTCCAATTATACTTATGATAAAGACTGGTGGCAGGGGAAGGGGAAATATGATTTTTCGGAAGTCCGGAAGAACATTGAACTGGCGTTGTCTTACTCTCCGGATGCGGTAATAATGCTGAACGTCAGAATTACTCCGAACTATCGCGAATGGGGCGCGGAAAATCCGGACGCGGTGTGGCGCGATTATGACGGCCGCAAGGTATCCGGCCACAAAGAAAGTGTAACCAAACCGGATAAACTGGGTAACGGGCCCTATGACCGCTGGGCTTGCAGTTACAGCGCTGAAGAGTTTCGCAGCACAGTTGCCGAAGCGTTACGCGATCTGGTCAAACATATTAAAAGTTTTGATTGCGGCAAGGCTGTTGCCGGTTTTACCTTTCATTGCGGTACTGACAATCAGTGGTTTCCCCATGTCAATTTTCAAGGATTTGATTTTTCGCCCGGGGCGGAAAAGGATTTCAGATTATTCCTTCGTGATATCTACGGCAACGATGTAAACCGTCTGCGTCAAGCCTGGCAGAATCCGGCAGTAACATTTGAAACCGCTAAATTTGCGCCGTTTGAATTGCGCACTAAAGGGTGGTTCCTTGACCCTAAAAAAGGTACAGACCGCTGGATTATTGACTCCAACCGGCATAATGATCTCGGCGCAATGAAATCGGCTAATTATTTCGGAAAAGTAGTCAAAGAGGAATTTGGCAGAAATATTTTTATCAATATTTACTCGCCGGATATTATTCAGGGATATAGCGGGCGGGTGAATCAGAAAACACTGTTTGATGATAAATACATTGATGGATTTGTCAGCGTTCCAGACTATGGGCGCTGGCGTATTCCCGGCCGTACCGGCAATTACAGTTCCGTTGTCGGTTCGCTCGGATTGCACGGCAAAATATTCCTTTGTGAACTGGATTATTACACTCATACTTCCTGGAAAGCTGCAGATGCCGCAACCCAGATACTGTTTCGTGGCGGGGTTAATGACGAGAATGAGTTTGTCAATCAGGGCAGACGCGATCTGGGAATGCTGGCGGCTCAAGGACAAGGCGGCTGGTTTCTGGGATTGAGCCGTAACTTGTTCGGTACCCCGAAATATGTCGAAGCGGTAAAGGAAATGGCCGCCGCGATGGAATTAGCGGCAAAAAATCCAATGCCGGAAGATCGCGGACAAATCGGCGTATTTATTGATGATGAACTCCGTAATTATGCCGCCTTCGGGTTTTGTCAAAGCTTAAACAACATTTCCGTCGGATTGGCGCGACTGACACTTAGCCGTTCCGGTGTTTCCTGGGATGCGTACAATCTTGCCGATTTAACGAACCCGAAGCGGGCGAAGTATAAAGTAAATCTGTTTCTGGCTGCGCCGACGATTTCCGCCGCCCAAATTGAATGGGTAAAGCAAAACTTGCAAAAAGACGGGAATATCGTGATTTTTGTCAGCTCCGCCGGAATCTCCTCTGATAAAGGTACATTCGTGGATAACATCGTACAACTTACCGGAATGAAGGTAAAATACAATCCGGAAACGTCTTCTCATTTCCGGATAAAACCATTGTCCGGAGTCAATGATAAACGTGCCGCCGGATTGAAAGACAATGTTCTTTCCGAAACCATGCAGCCGTTATTTTATATTGATGACGAAAGCGTGGTTGCGTTCGGTGAGATTACCGGCACAGGGAAAACCGGGTGGGCAGTTAAACGCTTTAAAGACTGGACAAGCATTTATATTGCTGTTCCGGGTGCATTCACGCCGGAGTTGATAAGAAATATTGTGCGCGAAGCCGGGATGGAGCCAATCGGTCCATGCAATGATGTAACTTATGCCGGCAACGGTTTTATTACAATTCACGCGCTCAGCAATGGCAGTAAAACATTGCGTCTGCCGGGCAAATGCGACCTGCTTGACCTTGCCAGCGGCAAGTCTGCCGGAAAAAATATTGATACCATCAGTTTCCAGATGCAGGCCGGCGAAACCCGCTGGTTCAGAAAATCCATTTCGCAATGATTTATAGTTAATAAAGAATCTCCTCCCGTCCATCCTATCCCCGAGGCGAGCCTCGGGGTATTACGGACTGACTTTAACGGCCTGCGGGCGGACCGGAGATTCGAGGACCAAAGCCAAGACAAAGAACAAAGTCGCCCCGAAGGGCAGGTATTGAACCCGGCTGAATAAAGGAAGCATCAAATGCATATTGTCGACTGGTTGATTATGATTTTGCCGCTGGTTATTTGCGCGGGAATAGCCCTTTATTCGCGGCGTTTTGTGCGTAGCGTGGCCGATTTTATGGCCGGCGGCCGCAATGCCGGGCGCTTCTTAATTTGCACGGCGCGCAGTGAACAAGGCGCGGGGGCGGTGGTTTTTGTCGCCGCCTTTCAGGTGTTCGCCGTAGGTGGGTTTACGCTATCATGGTGGGGGCAGCTTTCGGTGCCGGTGTCCCTGCTGATAGCAATCAGCGGCTTTGTCATCTATCGTTACCGTCAGACGCGAGCATTGACTCTCGGCCAGTTCTTCGAAATGCGTTACAGTCGTAATTTCCGGCTGTTTGCCGGCGGTCTGGCCTTTTTCGCCGGCCTTATTAATTTCGGCATCATCCCGGTAATAGGGTCGCGTTTCATGGTGAACTTTCTCGGGTTACCGCAGGCCGTGCTGATACTGGGCTGGCAGGTTCAAACTTATCTGTTGCTGATGGCCTTTTTTCTGACAATTTGTGTGGTAGTGACCACCTTCGGCGGACAGATTGCAGTACTGCTGACCGATTGCGCCGAAGGGATGTTCACCCAGATTTTCTATGCGGTCATAGCAATCACCCTGGTCGTTTTTTTCTTCAGTTGGGTAGAAACGCGTGCAGTCCTATTGGATACTGCGCCGGGAAAGTCGCTGGTCAATCCGTTCGACTCATTCAGCTTGAAGGACTTCAATATCTGGTTTGTGTTGATGGGGATATTCGTCAGCACATACAGTACGATGGCCTGGCAGAACAGCCACGCCTTCAACGCCTCCGGAGCCACGCCGCATGAAGCCCGCATGGGGATGATTCTCGGCCGCTGGCGCGGCTTCGCCGGAAGCGTGATGATCACCCTGCTGGCCGTATGCGCCCTGACCTATCTGCACAGTGCAACTGGCAGCGCCGTCGTGCAGGCTGACCTCAACAAAATCACCGATCCCAGTACCGTGGATCAAATGCGGATTCCAGTCGCACTGTCGCACATGCTGCCGGTCGGGCTGAAAGGCATGCTGCTGTCGATCTGCCTGATGGGGATCATTGCCGGCGACGGCATTCACCTGCATTCATGGTCCAGTATCTTTATTCAGGACGTGGTCGTGCCGATGCGTAAAAAGCCGTTCTCGCTGAAACAGCATCTGCTGCTGCTGCGCCTGGCCATTGTCGGGGTGGCTGTCTTTGTTTTCATTTTCGGCGCAATCTTTCCTCAAACAGAATATGTGACGATTTGGTTTCAGATAACAATGGCAGTCTTCACCGGCGGAGCCGGAGCGGCGATCATTGGCGGATTGTACTGGAAGCGCGGCACTACAGCTGGCGCCTGGGTCGGGTTTCTGACCGGCTCCGGATTATCGGTTGGCGGGATTATTACGCGGATTTATTTCCAGAGAGTATTGGGGTATGAGTTTATTCTTAACGGCATGCAAATCGGATTCATCGCCTGCCTGGCGGCGGTCACCTTATATATAATTGTTTCCCTGCTGACCTGTAAAAAACCGCACAATATGGACAAACTGCTGCACAAAGGCGCGTATGCCGTTGAACCGGAAGGTGATGTCGATGACCTGATTCCCGCGAAGATTAACTGGCTTAACCGCATATTGGGAATGGATGACCAGTTCAGCCGTTCCGACCGCTGGATCACGCTGGGAATTTTCTGGTGGTCGATCACCTGGTTTTTAGTGTTTGTCGCCGGCTCGATCGCTTATCTGGTGCATCCATGGTCATCCGCTGTCTGGGCGGATTTCTGGTTTGTCCAGGCGATCTGCATGCCCCTGGCGATTGGGGTTGCCACTACGGTTTGGTTTACTATCGGTTGCTTTCATGATCTGCGCGTTTTCTTCCGCCGTCTCCATGAGGAGAAAATAGACCTGCACGATGACGGAGTGGTGGAGAACAGTGACGATGCACATGAAACGCAAAAAGAGGACGTTCGAAACGCTAAAATATAGTTTGATGAAAAAATTAATGATGGAGATCGACTAATGAGCAAAGCGCGTGCAATAGCAGCTATCAACGGACAGCTGACGGACCGGATACCGCAATGGGATTCTCCGGACAACCCGTCTTTGGCAAAGATGCTTTTCAACTATGACATCTGGAAAAATCCGGAGAAAACTGCGGTCGACTGCTGGAAGCATTTTGACATTGATCTCACTCATTATATTCCGGGAGATATTGCCGAGTGGAACTTCCCGCTGGTCCGTTATTATGGAGAAGCCGTTTATACGGACGACCCGCGTTGCGCCCCATACAAACGAGCCTATAAACAGCCGTTGAAAAAGCCGTATCAATCCATGTATGACCAGCTTGAGCGAACATCCAATGCATCCTTCTGGGGGCTGGCCCCCACGTTGTCGCAAAATTATAATTTTACTTCGCCGGAAGAGGTTCTCTCATTCGACCCGTTGTCGCACGATCCTTACACGCTGGAAGAGCGCATGTCGTTTTTTCAGGAGTATTACCGGGAAAAGCAGGCTCTGCTTGGTGATTCCTGTCTGATGATCGGATGGTATTACCATACACTTTTTATGTGGCCGGTCGAGATATTCGGATGGGAACATTTCATGGTGGCATCCATGCTTGATCCAGCACGTTTTTCGGAGATACTCGACCAGTTTTTCAAGATCACCTGGCGTGATGTATCGGCCATGTGCAAAGTGGAGTCCCTTCCGCTAATAGCCTGTCATGACGACCTCTGCAGCGCAAACGGGCCCATGTTTGCTCCGTCATGGTATGAAAATCATATCTTTCCGTACTACAAAAAATTGTTTGCCATGATTCATGACGCAGGGAAGAAAGTCATCTTTGTCTGTGACGGAAATGTCGTCCCGTTGCTCGATCAGATACTTGCGACCGGCGTAGATGGAATTGTAGTTGACGGTCAAAGCGATTTGGCAATTGTTGCGGAAAAGTTCAGCGGCAAGATTATAGTCGGAGGAATGAAGCCGGCCATAGTCAGTCATGGTACTCTGATGGAAATTGAGTCGATGGTACAGAAAACGGTGTCCATCATCAGAGGGGAGCCAGGCTACTTCTTCAAATGTCCTGGTATGAATGGAGAAACGACTGCCGAGAATGTCTTTCACTATCAGGAGTGCCTGCGCCGGTTTGGATCACGCTGAAATTGAGAATTGCTGTAATCTTCGATAAGTTTAAAAATGTCGGCAAACGCCTCTTTCTGCTGCCAGGCAGTAATCTTGTGGTTGTTCTGCCTGAAGTTACCGGCGACCCCGTATGAGCCGAAATAAGCTTTTTGCAATCACTGCCATCACATGGTAAATGAATCGGCTTGAGCAACAAAATGCTCAAAAGAATATAGTTTTAAATAATTAAGGGATGGCAATGAAAATGATATTAAAAATGGAGGATCTATGAATGTGGAAACAAAACCGGTCGGAGCGCCGGGGCCCGAAGACTTTGCAGGGAAGTTTTGTGTTTTGAGTGTTGCCTTGGACAACCCGATCATAATCAATCGCTGTCTGGATATTTCCGGACCGGATCCGGGCGCTGCCCGGGAACCTTTTGCGTTCTTTTTTGTCCATGGCGGCGGTTGGGCTGGC
The DNA here is from genome assembly GCA_903831825.1 of uncultured Lentisphaeria bacterium. GTDB lineage: Bacteria > Verrucomicrobiota > Lentisphaeria > Victivallales > Victivallaceae > CAIPAT01. Next base: position 8,434 of record CAIKZE010000092.1, read on the forward strand.
GGCAGCCGGGGGCAGTATTATCCGATTATGCAATATGTCAATATGCGCGGATTCGCTGCGGCGGCTGCCGGATACCGGTTGTGCGACAAGCAAATCACTGCATTTGACCAGTTGCTCGATGTGCGTCAAAGTTATGCCCAATTTGTGAAATATCTGCAAAAAAAAACTGGCGAAGCCAAGCCGAAAATTGTCGTTATGGGCAGCTCTGCCGGAGCGCATCTTGGGAGTCTGCTCGCCTACGCCAAACCGGGCGAATGCGGCGAACCGTTGCGATATAAAAATTTTGAACTTTCGGGAGACTGGGTGGCTCCGGCAGCGCTGATTGCGGTATGTGGTACCAAACAGATGATTCCGTGGCCGGGAATTCCGGATATCATATGGAAAAGTATGCAATTGGCCGCCGGGAATGATTATTTACCGCAATTTGAACCATTATTTAAACAACTCAGCCCTGCTGCTTATTTTTGTCAGGACTCTTGCCCGACCTTTATTGTGGCGGCGGAACATGAGACGCTCTTTTCTAATCGCCTCAACCGGGAGTGGCACGATGAACTCACTCAACTCGGGATTCGCTGTGAGATGAAAATTTACCAGGGGCAAAGTCACGGTTTCCTCTATTGTTGCGATTCCCCGGTCCAGCAGCAAGCTCTCGACGATGTGCTGAATTTTGTGCAGTCTCTTTGCCATACATCATCAGTTTAATCATAGACAACGACAACCGGCGCGTTTCTTTTTCTTCCGTCTTGAACAACGATGGCAGATAGCCGACGAAAAAAACTCCGGTTGCTCCGGTTGACAACAGCAAAACAGGAAACGACCACTCAGGCCCGCAGCGGTATAAACTCCAAGCCGTCAGAGCAAAGCAGATCAGCAAATAGCCGCAACTGAGCAGTATCGCCTGTCGTATGGCGTAATCTTCAATAATACGGTCAGTTTCTCCCGGATTCTTTCCGCGATGAAGTCGCCGAGAAAAGTTACCAATAGCACGATAACCGCGCCGGTCATCAGCTTCGGTTGAAGCTGGCTCATGAGTTGCAGCTTGGTCTGCTGAACTTGTTTTTGCAGTTCACGGACTGTCTTGTGGTAAAAAAACTCGATCAAAGATAATTTTTAGCTAAGATTCTAAAATTCATTGATTTCTGCTCTCCTGCACATATATTTCCGTTTTTTACTGAAATAGAGAAGGGGGAATAGTTTGAAAACAGATATCTGGAAAGCGGCGAAGCTACTTCTATTGCGACTATTTCCGTTACGGGCGTATTTCCGGTAGGTTTTGCTTTGACTTGAAAAATCACGGCAATGGCTCCAAATTTTTATTAACCAAAATAAAAAAGGATCCATGCCATGATCACTAATACAGTAATGCGTAATGTTCAATTTGAAAAGCGTGTTTCGTTAAGAGATGCGCAGGAAACGTTCGTCAACGTAATTGCCGA
>CAIKZE010000093.1 GCA_903831825.1 uncultured Lentisphaeria bacterium
CAGGAAAAAGGCTATATTTATAAAAAGCGCGGCAGCGGTTCTTTTGTGCGGCAGGACTGCCGCAGGAACAGTATCATCAATCTCGGCGTTGTCATCAATTACAGTCCTAGCCACCCGGCGGCCAATGTTCTCCGCAATCCGTATTTTACCCAGATATTGAAAGGGGTAAACCAGGCTGCGGCCGACAATGAAGCCAATGCCAGCATGTTTATTTATGATGAGACAGATAAAATCAGCGACAGCAGCTTTACCGGCTACCGGCTTGACGGATTGCTGAATTTTCAATTTACCGTATCTGACGGCATGAATGAATATTTAGTTGCGCATGACGCCAAGGTTGTTTCCACCGCTACATCCTTTCAACTGGACCGGTACGGCGGCAAATATACCCATCCCTGCATTGCCAATGACTATCTTGGCGGAATTGAACAGGCTTTGAAATTTTATCTTGCCAAAGGCAACACACATTTCGGTTTTTTTGCGAACGCCATTTACGGGTTGCATAACTATGAACTTTATAAAAAAGTATTCAGCCGGAATAACGCTAAATTCGACATAAAACATACGGTTATTTATCCGGACAGCGGCGAAACTACCCAGTTTGTCCGCGAACGGGCGGAATATTTTGCCGGAGTCCTTTTCGCCGGAGGCATTCCGGAGGTGATTTTTTCTGATGGGGATTTTGTCGTCAGTGAGATAATCGCGTTTCTTATGGAATCAAAAAGCGGGCGTGATATTCTGGATAAAGTCAGGTTCTGCACAATTGGCATTCCCGAATTATTGCCCAACCTGAAGTCCGGGAATCATATAGATTTCGTTGACCCGCAAAATGAAAAGCTGGGAGAAGCGGCCGCTCTGAAACTGATTGAATACATTAAAAATGGCAGTTTGCCGGAAAGTAGATATTACGTTCCGGCAGTATTTGTTCCCGGTGACGCAGATAAATTAACTAGACCAATAATGTTTTAAAAACAGACGGGAGGTATTGTTATGAAAAAGAATAGTTGTTCGGCTGGCAGTCCAAAGTCAAAGGCCCCGGGCGGTAAATCAAGAAGAATTTTTACACTCGTTGAACTCCTCGTGGTGATCGCCATTATCGCCATTTTGGCCAGCATGCTGCTGCCTGCGTTGTCCAAGGCCAGGGATACCGCTAAGGGTTCAAGTTGTCAAAACAAACAAAAACAGATAATGGCCGGAGTATTGTATTACGTCAATGATTACAACGATTGTTTTCCAGCTCCTTATTCCAATTGGTATCTTCTCTTGTATAGTAAAAATTATTTGAGTTTGACTACTACTGTAGGCGGGTGGGTGGCGGATAACGCCAAACTCCTGCAATGTCCGTCAGATGTCAATCCCGGCCAGGTAATGACTTCCGGCATCGCAAAGAATGTGCTTACTTCTTATGCATATAATTATGTATCTATTAGCAACACTGCCGCTTCGGCGATTAAAATAACGAGGTGCCTGTGTCCGTCAAAATTTATGATTTATGTGGACGGCGGACGCAGCGATAGCGGGGTGTACACAACCAATCCCCTGGTTGATCCATATTCACTAGCTCCCGCGGCGGCTGTTTACACCGGCGGGTCTTCAATTCGTCATGGCGGCAACAGTAATGTCGGATTCGCCGACGGCTCGGTCAGAGCATATTCGAAAGCTCGCATTGATAATTTTGACCGGACAATATTATTTAACAATTGGAGCTGGCATTAATAAAACATATTATAATAGCAGAGAGTACGCAAATGAAGTTTAAATCATGTCTTGGATTAACCGTAATACTGGGATTTTTGAGCATTGGGGCAAGCGCCGTCGAATTGCAAATTGATCCGGCGAAGATGGACAAAATTGACAATATTCCCGGATGGGAAATATTCCAGTACGTGAAGGATGGTTCAGTCTCGCTGGAAACCGTCGGCGATGACAAAGCGCTGAAAGTGTCCACCGAAGCAGGCAAAAAAGGTCTGGTGCTGATACTTAAGACAGCAATTAAATGCAATAAAGACGAAAAAATCACATTTGCGTTTACTGCCAAAGGCAAAGGCTTGATGATCGGCGGCGCTTATTTGTTTGATGCCGCCGGCAAGCAAATCGGTGTAGTATATGGCGCTGTAAAAAACGTTAAATCCGATGATGAATGGAGTGACTTTAGCGATGCAAAAGATATTCCGGCCGCAGTTGGCGGCAAAGCTGTCGCCAGCATACAACCGTATCTTACCATACGGGCAGGAAGTGAAATATTCCTGAATGTTTTGAATTATAAGATTGCAACTCCTTAAAACTATATGTTTAGGGTATGCGAATTATTGTCCCAATTGTGAAACTGCTGCGTCATAGTACACTTGTACATTTTCCACCGGCGTGTTCCCCATAATGCTGCTGCGGATTTGTATGCGGATTATTCTCGTACTATCACCGCAATGTCGATAAGAAAATAGCTCTGTGTGTAACAGGATAAAAAAACTATTTTTTTATGAATTGCTATTGACTTATTTCCAATTGAGACCTATAATCGTATATAAGATATCAAAAGGAAATATAAAATGTCATTAATAACAGAACTTAGAAAATCAATATTGGGCGGTTATGTGGATTCCATCCGTAACGAGGGTCCGATGTATATATTTATGAAAGTGGCCGCGACTGGTTATATTCATTCATTTTACATGCGTGCCCTGGCCGCGGAATGGAAAAGAACACACGCCGAAAAATACCTTGATGCGGCAAAATCATGGGTTGAACTCAACATCAGGCTCCAAGGAACCTATGGCGATCCGGCCGCATTAAATATGGGTTACTTGTTTGAGACCAAAGACAATATCCCGCAGAGTTGGTTTATTGCCGACACGCTTGATCAGGCGTATGGAATGCTCAGTGTCGCCGCCGCGCTTGATCCGCATGATCCGCTGTATATCAAAATCCTTGATTCTGTTTTGCGTTATGACAAATATATCCAGCAGTGGTTTCTGGGA
>CAIKZE010000094.1 GCA_903831825.1 uncultured Lentisphaeria bacterium
ATTATCCATTTTTTGATTCGTTATATATTGATATTATTTAGTATTAATATTATAATAAACGCATATAGATTAATACTCATCCGGAGAGATTGAGCGAATGGGTGAAAATCGCCAGGGAGGCCGTGGATGCCTTTGTTTGAAAGCCGTTCGCCGGAACTAATTAAGTTATGAGAAAATAAAAATGGCTGAAAGTGTTATACGGCTCAACGACAACGCCATTGACGGTTGCTAAAATCGTTTGAAGTTATAAATTATTGATCAAATAAACTTATGGAGAATGATATGGAATTTATGCCTGATTATCGTCACTTTGAGGATGTAATGTACAACCGCCGTCCCGCACGGCTGCCGCTTTATGAGCACATCATCTGCATTCCGGTCATGGAACAGATATTGGGTGAACGTTTCGGTGAACTTGCCGAAGGCAATGAATCCGACCGGCTTGAGTTTTTCCGCAAATATACCGGGTTTTTCAAGCAAATGACTTACGATGTGGCCAGCTTTGAAATCTGCATAACTCCGATTCTGCCTGGCAGCGGGGCGCTGCTGGGCGGCAAACCGGGGCCGATTCAGAGCCGGAAAGATTTTGAGAATTATCCCTGGGATAAATTACCTGCTTTGTATTGGGCGAAAGCCGCACCGCAATTTGACGCGCTGACCAAAGTCATACCATCAGGCATGAAAGCTGTCGGCGGCGTGGGTAATGGCGTTTTTGAGATCAGCGAAGACCTGGTCGGGATGGAATATCTGCCGTTCATGCAAATTGACGACCCGGATTTGTATGCTGACCTGTTCAATAAAATAGGCGATCTGATGAGTGCGATATGGCACGAATTTTTATTGCGTTACGGCAAGAGTTTTGCGGCCTGCCGCTTCGGCGACGATCTGGGGTTCCGCACCTCGCTGCTGACTGACCCGTCAACCATCCGGAACCATATTATTCCGCAGTACCGGCGCATCATTGATCTGGTGCATGCCGCCAAACTCCCTTTCATCTGGCATTCCTGCGGTTGCATTTTCGAGGTGATGGAAGATGTCATGGCGCTCGGCATCAATGCCAAGCATTCGAATGAAGACGCCATTGCTCCATTTGACTCATGGATCGAAAAATACGGCAGCCGGATCGGGCTGCTTGGCGGTTTCGACATGGATTTCCTCTGCACCGCCACGCCGGACGAAGTATTCGCGCGGGTTTCGGAGGACGGACAGCGCTTCCGCCGGTTAGCCAAAGGTTACGCCCTGGGTTCCGGCAATTCCATCCCCGACTATGTCCCGTTTGAAAACTATTTGTCAATGGTGCGGGCAGCTCAGCAACTCCGCCTTAATTGAACGCAGTTCAGGAAGCAACAATTCAGCTTTAAATTTAGCTTAAAGCGGTTTTTTGAACAAGTGGCATCCGCCTTGGACAATCACTGTATTGCCTGGATCCCGGTCAGCCTGTCCTGGGGAAAAATTTTCCGCAAGGCAGATTTTTGCCCGGCATCCTGGCGGAATATCCACGGACAGAGTCCAACTTTTTTCATAACGCCAGGCGACCTGAATAGTTCCGTAGCGGGTATGGACCCGTCCGGACGCCCAGCGCAAACTGCCTCTTTGCGGCATAATTTCCACATCAATTCCGTCTTCATCCGAAAGCCTGACTCCCAGGATATACTTTTGCAAAACAATGGCCGGCGCACATCCCCATCCGTGTGAAAGCGAACCCTGATCCCGATCCCAGGTTTCCCAGGTGGTGGTTCCGCCCTGTCGCGAATATTCCCCCCAGTGCCTGCCGATTATTTCCAATGCATTATCCGTCATCCCCAGCGTTAGCAGGGCTTCCAAGGCAAACCATGCGAAATACGGAGTACCGAGAGGAACCATCTTCATATCGTCCCAACGGTAACGGTTAAGGGCAATGGCTACCATATGATTCCCGTCCGCACCCGGAATAATCTCATCGAAGTCTTCTTTTTTTGCCTTGAAGACAGACAGCAGGTCTTCTTTTTTCAAGTTGCCGATTATCCGTTCGCGCTGCCGGGTATCGGCCAGTCCGAAAACCACCGCAAGATAATTTTCCTGACATCCCCAGCGTTTCAGCGGAGAACCGTCATGCCAGCCATTCACATATATGCCGCGCTCTTCGTTCCAGAACAGACGATTGAAGGCTTCGCGCAATTTTCCGGCCGCCGCCAGCCATAACTTTGATTGCGCATCATCGCCGGCGATGCTTGCCACCGCCGCCGCCGCCCGCAGGCAGTTGTAGGCATGGGCATTCCAGGCCGCATTGGCCCCGGAGGTATCCACCGGCGCCCAATCAATGAAATTATAAATATTTGTTTCGGCAGTCACCTTTAGCGGGAGATTCCCGTACACTCCCTCCGGCAGACGATATTTTTCCATCCACAGGATAATCTGTTCAATGGTCGGCAGCATCTGTCCGGCAAAAGCGCGATCATCGCTGTGCCTGATGTATTCCTCCACGCTCACGGGAAAGGTCAAGGTCCAGGTGGAGACATAGGATGTCTTGCAAGCCGGATATTTTCCTACCATTTGACCGGTGGGCAACTGCCCCCGCGTATGCTGGAGCAGGAAACGCCTCGCCAGCGCGTAATCTCCGAAAACTGCATAATTAGCACACATTTTCGGGACGTCATCGCCCAGCCATGAGCCGCGCTCGCGCCACGGGGTGTCCATATATCCGTCTTCCATGCATAACTGAACCGTGTGGGCGCTGATTTCCCAGGCCTGTTCGAGCGCCGGGTCACTGCATGCGAATGAACCTTTCCGCTCGACAGGATATGAACTGCGGCCCAGCACCGGCGTCGCCAGTTCGATGCGTCCGCCTCTGACTTCGACTTGAATATAGCGAAAGCATTTAGGCCAGGTAATCCGGTGTTCCAAAGGTTCATCACCTAAAATAATTCTATCCGTATAATGCAATCCGTGCTTGGTCGGATTGATGCGTCCTTCCTGTAAACATTCTCCATAGCTGATATCAACCACCGCACCCGGCGAACCCTGTAATTTCAGGTACGGATATCCTGTCCATAGACGTCCGCAATCCCACATACTGTAAACGCCATCCGCATCCGGCAAGCCGGATGCGTCCATGACGCAGATGTCCGCTTCTCCCCCCATGCCATGCCGGAAAGTTATCCGCTGTTCCCGGTCAGGACAACGTTCAGCCTTCCAGATGTCTTCCGCCAGATGCTGAAACCCGGTTTCGTCCAGAGAGCTTCTGAAATGCGCAATCCCGTTTTCCAGACAACGGTCCGCCTCATGCTCTCTCCAGTTAAAAAGAGGAATATCTCTCAGTTCGAAACGCGACAGCGGTTCAAGTTCCGGCAGTTCCGTCGCCGGCGTCCAATCCGCATCGTCATATCTAATCGTCCAAGGTAAGCCTAGACTTTTTCTCGCGTCAAAGCACTCTGCCGGAGGCTGTGCCTCGCCGCGTCTTGCGGTCTTCGCCGCATAGGCGTTTTCGCGGCAGACTTTCCAGTTTTTGTCTGTGGAAATTTCTCTGCCATCCACTCCGATGACCGCTCGCAATGCGCCGCGTCGAGGCATGCAGGAGCTCAAGTTCCATCCGGAACCATAACTGTAAACTTGTACGGTAACGATGTTTGTACCGACACACAGCCATTGACTGATTTCGTAACGATCCACCGTCGGCGTTTCCCAATGGAACTTCGGCGGGCCGAAACCCACCGGATTCCCATTGATCCATAAAAAATAGCGCAGATCGGCAGTAATTTCGATCCAACCCTGTTTAGGGCCTGCTATTTCAAACGAGCGCCGTGCATAAATCCAAACATGCGCCTCTCCTGGATCATCGTTCGTCCAAATCCACCGGGCGTGTTTTATAAATGCCCTGGCGGGCAATAATTTTTCTTGATCAGTTATTGTCATGGACTATCCCTTTTCAATTTAAAATTCAAGGTCATCGTACTTGGCAGCAAGCATTTTAATTCCGGCGGACAAACCAAATTTAACCAGAAAATAGTCATCCGTCCAGGATTCCTGCTTTGCCCGGTTTTCCGGCTTTGACCATTCTAAATCGGGCAGATAAGTTCCCGGTTTAAAATCACGGCTGATAAATGCGTATGGGCCGACCGAGCAAAGTTCGCCCATCGCGTGATGATGCGGGCCCAGCAGATTGCGCAGACTGTTGCACAATTCCACCTCAATATGATTCGTGCCTTGATGTAGCATTCCGGATATATTGGCAGCGAGCGGACGGCTGTTGAAAAGATGTTTCACCGGCTTCCCATTCAGCCATACTCTGGCGGTAATTGCGTCCAGATACTCAAAACTTATTGTTGCAAAACGGTCATGCGGAATTATGAGTTCCGCCGACAGCCGGACCGCTCCGGTGTAGAACGGCAGTCCGCTTAAAGTCAGTTCGCCGTCCGAACGGTTGGTCTTTTCTCCAATGCAAACCGGACCGCGCAGCCGGGCAACACGGCGTTCCGGAAGTTCCGTTCTCCAGATATCATGCGAAACCTGCAACGGCAAGCTGTCTGCAGCAACCGGCGTGCCGTAAACTCCGAAATCGCCGGTAAGATATGCGCTTTCAAGTTCAGTTCCGTAACGCAATGCCGGCTTGTCATATCTTGTAAGGTCGCCGTAAACAAAATCCAGCTTGAATTCGATGGTATTCAAGCCTTGAATCAGCAAACACGAGATATCGGCTTTCAGGATTGATTGATCCAGATAATATTCTTGGCCCATCAGCAAATCATGATTATTTACCTTCAACGGAGTTCCCGCCGGAAGTTCGGCGGCAAAGTCAATACTGCCGTTCGAATTCATTTTGTTAATAAACGAATGCCGCAGATAAAGCGGTCCTGTATAACGTTGTTCGTCCAAACGCATTTTCAGGGCGACGCACGGTTCGGCCGGGTTCCAGGTTTTTCCGTCAAAACTCCACTCTGCAAAGTCCAGCGGCAGACTGTTGGGCCCGGCGCATTTGAACCGCCATGGTCCGGAAATTTGCATCGTTTCTTGGGACTGTTTTTTCAAAGTAGAACAAGCATCCTGCTTGTTTATAAGCAAGCAGGATGCTTGCATTACTTTCGTCAGCAGTAAAACTCTGGTTTGGGCAGGGGCCAGCAATACGGAGCTTGCTGAAAATTGCATGGTTTCTCCGGAGTCAAGACAAAACTCAAGCCGCTGGTTTGGGCTGTTTTCAAGTTTGATGGCGGCGTCTTCATGCCGAGAAGAATTGAACATGACCAGTAATTCGCCGTCTTCAGTCCGGCGGCGCTGGATAAAGACATTATGGTGGTTATGCCCGGCAAGCTTATGCTGAGTCGGCAATACCTTTTCAATTGCTGCTTCTAATTCCGCGGTATTTTGAATATGACAAATAGATATTTGTCTCAGGCGATGGGTAGCGGCGCTTTCTTCGCCGTCAATTAGTTGCGGCAGCGTTCCGCAAGTAATGATTCGTCCTCCCTGGCTGCTGAATTTTTCCAGCAGTTGCAGGGTTGATTCGCGAATGGTATGCATTGTCGGAACAATTACTGCGCGATATTGCATTTTCCCGACGTTGAAGCTGCCATTTTTGATTGCGGCAAAACGGGCCATAAAATCTTCATCGCCCAGTTCAAAGTCATAGTGAAGGCGGAACATTTCCTGCAAAAGTGTATTTAATTCGCGGTCCAGCGATTTAAGCCGCTCATTCGCACTGCTGCCGCGTTGCAGACACCAGCCGCTTTCCGCAGGATGAATAATCAGAAAATCTGCGCTGAAATCGCCTTCGCGCAGCAAACAGGTCAACCGTGCCTGCCAGTTCTCAATCGCCGCATGTTCCTGCCAGTAAGGCTGGTGCCAGGTGAAAGTCGGCGGGTAATCCCGTTTCCGGCAGCCGCGGGTTGAATATAATGACAGATGATGACAGATGAAATTAATCCCCATTACGCCATGCCATCCGGCAATCCATTTGCGGTCTTCAAAATTCATGTTCTGACCGGCGCAGCCGTACATCTCGGAAAGCGTTACTTTTTTGCCTTGCTGATTGGCTGCGGATGAACATTGTTTGGCGGTAAGGATATTGTCAATATTGAGCGACAGGTGGTCAATGCCGGGGATCTGCATGTACTCGTAATGCGCCATCGCTTTGCCGATCCAGCGCGTCTGCTCTTCCACGGTGTCTTCATACATGAAATGCCCGGTTAATTTTAGCTTGTTGCGTTCGCACCATTCCGCGATTTGCCGGGTATAAGCATCCACGAACTGCCGGGTGGCGGTCTGCCAGTAACGGTAGCGGTATTTGGCGGAATCCGGCAGATCCGCAAACAGCGCGTCAACATGGGGCAGCGGCGACTCCCCGTAAGTTTCCTGATAGCGTTTTACGAGACAGGGGGAATACGGCAGCAGTTCGCAATCACAAGGTCCCCAGCCCGGACGCATCCGCATGATCGGCTCATCGGTGAAAATCCCCGGAATGACCGTGCCAAAATATTTGCCGAATGTTTCTTTATACTTTTCATGGGTGGAGCGGATATAAGCTGCTACTGCTTCAGGATTCATCAGGTCGGTATAACACGTTCCGTTGAACCAGGCAATTCCCAGCGGACAGATTGCGATGAAATAAATCCAGTCGTTTTTTTCCAGTACGACTTTCGACTGTTCCGGCAAGGCCGCACCGGCCGGCAGCCGTCCGAGATACTGTCCCCGGTATTCCGGATTTTCCAGCGGCACAATACCTCCGGCGTATCCGCTCGGCCATTTATCTTCATCGTAAAGCCATGCCTGCATACCGAGTTCGGCGGCCTTTTCAATTGCCGCCCGCAGCGCATCCATCCACTCGTTGCCAAGATATTCGGTAATCAGTCCGGTCCTGGAATGCAGAAAAAAACCACCCATTCCGGCGCGGTGGAATTCCTCCACCTGGCGGACCATTTCCGCCGGTTCCAGCCGGTCGTTCAGCGACCAGAACGGCATTCCCCGATATTCCGCCGGAGGATGATTAAAAACTGAATTGTTCATAGATGTTTAAGTCTTTCCTGTTTTTTATTTTTCACCAAACTTATATCTTATATTATTATAGTTATCCCCCAAACCACATTTTTGACATCTATCCATAACAATTTAGAGAATACACCATAGAATTCTCACTGATGGACGTTCTGGACATCCTGAGAGTACAGAGCGTTAATTTTGATGTTTTTATGTTTCTGAATGATTTCGTAATTCCGCTTAATGATTTTTCGAAACGATTCGGGTGCTACTTTAGAAAAGGTCAACAATATCGCTCCACCCGACTTTCGGATCATCTGTAATTCTAGCAATCTTAGATTCAAATTCACCCCATAATGCCTCGTCGTCCATCATCTCATAGGAATGACCCCAAAAATAAAAGATTCCATCCTGTCTACGGACTTCCTCGTACTTGTCCCAGAACTCCGAGGCCATGAAATGGCAGTGGGAATGAAGCTCCATGGGGTCGTTCAGCGGAAGCGGGCCGGAGATATTTTTTGTAGTACGTGAATAGAGATAACCGGCGTCTTTTACTGCTTTCTTTACCCTTTCGTCATAGTTTCCTCCAGGATATGCCATGCCGCAACGCTCCACCTTAAACCGGTCTTTCAGGAAAGCTTTGCAATCATCAAGTTGCGCCTTCAATGAGGCCTCGTCGAGTTTTGTGAGGTCCGGATGAGTCATACTGTGTCCGGCAATCTGGAAATCCTTGTAGACTTCTTTCATCTCGTCGAGCGTCAGACGATAGACGGCAAAGACATCCTTGTATAACCATCCTCTGGAACGCTCATGCATTTGGTTGATGCCGGGATTGATGTTAAAGGAGGCCTTTGCTTTGTACTTCCTGAGAAGTTCCGTAAGCCTGATGTCGTTCAACACGCCATCGTCCCAGCACTGTATGATCTTCATTGACATTTTTCCTTTCTTCAGTCATCCATTGACCGCTAATCAGCATACAGTTTATACTTCATCTATAAATGTTATAGTTTAGTTTCATAAAGTTAATTCCTTCAAAATCTGTCAATCCATTTCGATTTTATCCTCAAACCACCTGTTTTGTTTTAAAGGCTGTTGATATAAACAAGAACTCATTCTACATGTGCGCCGCATCCGGCATTTCTCGTTTATATATTTTGTCATTCGTGTTAATTTGCACTAAACTTTTTTGCACTAACCCTTTACCAGCGATCGGAACCGCATTCCCGGCATTCAGCCGGAGGATGCGAAAAACATTTATACTTATTTACCATATATTCAAAGAGTATAATTAACCGGGGGCGCAATGTCAACACACTTAACGGGTAGCTATACAGCACCTCATTATTTTTTTCAATAAAGGTATATTTTGACCCCCATAGGCGGCATAATTTCTTCTACTTGTTTATCCGATACTTTAGCATTACTGTTAGCGTCGAACATCAATTCAACAGGGCCATTCCGGTATTCCGGCAGAAGAAAGGTGTATTTCTTTGATTTTACTTCAGGATTTACCGTAATCAGATAGTTTTTACCTCTTATGGTTTTGAACAAATATCGGATGCCGTTTTTGTCAAGTTCGCCGATTACCGGCTGTGCCGGCGTCGGTGTGACCAGAAAATCCTTCAGCGCGTGAATCTGCATTACCATGTCCTGAAGATATGATTGCAATTCCATGCTTTGGTTAAGCGAAAAAATGGGTTCGGCATCATTCCAGGAATAAAACGCGAAAGCTTTCATTCCCTGTACTATACAGAGATAGGTTTCCGCTCTTATTTCTTCATAAGTCGGCGCCCGGTTGCCCGGTTGACTGTAGGTTTGCAGGCAGGACACCAACGGTTTTACGGTCTGGTCCTGCGCCGCCAGGATTGCTTTATTATTTCCCGCAATTACTTTTAAGCTGTTGTCTGGTAATGGATAGGTGTCATACGATGCCAGATCGGTGGTTGGACTGTATTCGTTAAATTTTGCGGGGTAACACAGATTTACCCAGATAAGGTGATTGGGGTCGAGTTTTTTGATAATATTTCTAGCTCGTATGACTTCCTCGGCAGGAATCTTTGCGCCATCCGGTTCATCAATCAGATCCCAGCCGATCAGGCCGGGATGATCTTTCAAGCGGGTTACCGCTTCCATCAGTTCTTTATCTTTCCATTTTTTTGTTTTATCGTCAAACGTCGCACCATGAAACAACAGCGCCCAGGAATATACGCCGGATTTCCAGGCGATATCGACATTGCGGTAAAGGTCGTCAAGGCTGTTGCCACCCCATACCTGTGCGGTGTTTGCGCCAAAGTTCAGACGTAGTAACGTCAAATCCGGTACGTTTAGTGGATTATGGTAATAAAAAAACATTATTATAGGTTTGCCGTTGACCAGAATATTGCCGTGTTTGTCGGTAGAGGAATTTTTAACCGGTTCCAACTGCGCGGGTTCCGCTATTGCGGGATTAATTATGATGAGTTTGCTTTCCGTTTCCAACACTTTATCATCTTTAAGCAATGATGCGTTTAAGGTATAGCGGCCAGTATTCAAAGTATTCAGGTCTAGCGGCGCCGATAATTCTTTCTGATTGTTTTTCAATTTGAATGTTTTTTGCCTTACGGCTTTTCCGCTTGCTTCGTTAAGCAGTCCCAAACTGACGCTGCAATCATTATTATTGCCGTTGAATGCCAGATTTAAAGAAATATCTGCCGGATTAATTTTTACGGCTTGCTTTTTATTGTAGTCAAATAACTCCTGTTGCCGGTTTTTAAAGATTACGGCGGAGGTCAAAGGCTGTAATGTCATGCGCTGTACGATTTCTTTGGTTCTTATTAAGGTGATGTCGTCCCAGTATACTTCCCCATTTGGAACGGTTTCCCCGACCCTGAAATATACAGCAAGCGCTTCGGTTCCGTCGGGAGTTTTAAAGGTCATCGCGTACCGTGTCCATTCACTAATATTATTGCTGACGACTTTCCACTTAAAACCGACGGTTTCGGGTTGTTGTTGTTTGAATTTTATGAAGCGGATTCCCAATAACACATCCCCGGTTGTCACGGTATTGCGGTTCCAGGCTGAGAGTTCAAGAGTTTCACCAGCTTTGCAGGAAATAAACGGCGATTGCGATTGGATACAGTTCCATGTATTTTCCGGTTGATAAAATTGCTGAAGACAAGCCTTGCCTGTATGCGGGTTTTGTTGTGATATGTTGTAATTTCCGATAAATCCCTGTTTGCCTTTCTCAAAATCCGGATTTAACAGTGTTACAGGTTTTTCCGTTTCGGTTGCCGCCATATGTGTTCCGGTAAAAACTATCGTTGAGATGCAAACGGCAATAATAATTTTCTTTTTAATACATTTCATTCTATTATATATTCCTTATTTTTTCACTTTATTGGATTAATATTATTTATAAATAGGAGCTTGCAAATTTGGCAAAAATCAATCTAAAAATGACGAAATTGCCAATGCTGAAACTCGCCGATAGATACCTGTTTTTAACGCTTTTTTGGGAACTGGGGCTAATTTTAACCGCCATCCGTTGATTAATTTAATAATTACTGCAATTTAGGATCCCATATAAATTTACTTGTATCCCACATAGTGTCTGCAAAACCGTAATCTTTCAGATGTCCATCAATAAAAAGTGAATTCAACTTATTGAGATGCCGGTAACGGGCGCGAGTGAAAGTCTGATTCGGTGTCGTGTTAAAACTGTCAAGGGAATAGGCGCCGGTCCCGATGTCAACCCATCCTACCGTTATTGTGGGCTTACGAATGAAGGTGAATTTATACGGATCTCCCCCATTTGCATTCACCGTACGGCTACCAATGTTAACATTTTCACCATAGGACACAGATGTCGCCGGCTTGCCGACTAACCCCGGGATGTCATAATATGCCGGCGTAAAGCTGGCGCCGCTAATTGAGAAACCATCATTCAAGGCTGTTTTGGGACAATTAAACATATCTAATTTATTACCTAAATAACCTGCTAACAGCATAAAATTAATTTTAGGATATGGTACTCCGGGGTTCTGTCTAACCGGAGGATAGAAATCTGCAAAGTCATTACCATAGAACATGCATGCGGTTCCAATTCCCTTTAAGTTATTAGCGCAACTCGTGTTTCTGGACTTTTCCCTGGCGTTGTTGAGCGCGGGCAGCAGCATTGAGGCTAGGATGGCGATGATAGCAATCACAACCAGCAATTCTATGAGTGTGAAATTTCTTGTTTTCATTTTTGCGAGACTCCTTCTTATTTTTTAAAGTTCTAAATCGTTCTAAGACTCTAATTCGCTCCCGATGGAACTGCCTTCCAAATTTCTGCTTCCCGTTTAGATTTCTGTAAACATTAACTGTTCACTAAAGTTTATCTTAAAATTCAATTGATATTTGCGGCACCAACTCAATTTTATGGGGTGACGATTCGCTCTTCGTTATCATTTCTATCAGGCATTTTACTCCTCTGTATGCCACTTCATTCATCCCCACTTCACAATAAATTGCTGGTACCGGTAGCTTGTGGTAGGAAAACGGTCTCATGCACGCAATCAGGATTTTCGTTTTTTTTCCAACTCCGCTTCTGGCAAATATTAAATCGGCAATTTCCTGAGCACACCTGAAATCAACGCAAACGATGGAATCGAAAGGGAGCTCTTTTTGTAGAAAAACTGGCTCAAGAAGATCGAATGCGCCGCAGAAAGCTCCCGTTCCCCTATATATAATTTGCTCATCCGGGGTAAGTTGATTATCTTTCATGGACTTTATGAATAACTCGGTAATTTCGGCTTCAAAGAAATTAGCGGGGGCTTCACTAAAATATGCAATCTTCTTTTTGCCGGATTTTTTCAATTCACTTATTAACCTGAACATGATGGACTTGTAATTCAATTCAATCCTGACGGAGTCTCCGGACACTTTTTCGCTATAATTTCCAAGTATGACATAAGGCTTGCCCAGTTTCTTGAATACGTTTATCATCTCCTCGGTCAATTCGCCGGAAACGATAAAGCCGTCGATACGGCCGTCCCGGAGGACAGGGGGGAGATGCTGTATGCTCTGTTCTTCGCCGCTGAGAAAGGCCATTGCAAGATTATAGTCGAACTCGTTAATTGCCTTCGCGATCCCATCCATTGCCCGGGCATAAGCCGGGTCCGCAAATTCCTTTCCGACCATAATAAAGGCAATATTGCGGGTATGGCCGTTCCGCCATTTTCGCACGAGATCTTGAATGCTGGGATTTATCTGATAGCCAAGTTCGTCACAGGAGGAGAAGACCTTTTGCTTGATCTTTTCCGATACCGCGGCCTTGTTGTTCAGGGCTCTGGATACAGTCATAATCGAGACTCCGGCCATGGCGGCCACATCTCTGATACTGGCTGGTTTGTGTTTCATCTGACACCGTTTACTATTATTTGTTAATTGTAACATATTACTATTATATTCTCACTCCGGCAACCTGTCAATACCTTTTGAGAAATAAAAGGAGAAATATTTTAATTCAATCCTGATGTCGTGGTTATTCGTCCAAATCAGTGACGGAAACAAACTTTAAATTCTGTCATAATCCCTGAGGTTCAAGTTCTTTGCACGGTTTTTAGTTGACAAAATTACGGCATGTTTCGAAAGGTAGTTGACACTTTTATGTCATAACGCTCTGATAAAATAAAGTAAAACAGTCCAAACAAGCTCCGGCGGAGCGATACATATTGTAGCGCCGGACTTTAGTCCGGTGAACGATGATAATTAAAATTTGGAGTTCCGTAGGAACGAAACATATAAGATTGATATGATTCGAGCCTACGGCTCTCAAATTGTGCGGGGGGATGGCGGACGGATTAAAATCCGTCCCTACAACATGATTCGAGATTACGGCTCTCAAT
>CAIKZE010000095.1 GCA_903831825.1 uncultured Lentisphaeria bacterium
TAATTTTAACATGGATACCGTCCTTTCGGGCTGCTTGCCCGGGTTTGTGTTTAAAGAACGGTATCTTTTTTATTGTCAAAACGCCAGCAAAATTACTGTTTTTTCCGTATTTCTCGCCGCAAATGCGGCTCAGTTCAAGCAGATGAAAGATTATATCGCCGGCGGATTTTGAACCGCGATAGTCCTCTCTTTTTTCGGGGTTTCTCAAAAATTTATGGGTAAAGAAACGAATATCCAATATCCAACAAGGAATATCCAACAGATGAATGAAAGGCAAAATACAAAAAGCTGGACATATTTTTGCACGAAGACACGGAGAGAATATCAAGTTTACTTTTCTTTGTGCCTTTGCGTCTTTGTGCGAGATAATACCCCTCTCAACAAATCAGAGTTACGCATAGAGCAATGACAATAATAGATTCAAGAGTATGACAGCCACAAACAGGCGCGATAGCTGTTTTTTTACCTTGAATATTGGATATTCCTTGTTGGATATTGGATATTCAAATTATTTGGTCGTTAAAAACGGATACGATTATTCATCCGGGAAACACCCACAAATTCAGGAGAAGAGACCTCTTTTTCTTTATTCGGACTGGATCTTGCGGATGATGTCGCTGGAGGAAAAGCCGTCAATAAATTTGATGAAACGGATATCGGCCCCGGCGTCCTGCAAGGCGGCTTTTTCTTCCTGGTTCAGCGTATCCAGCGTATAGTCGCCGCCTTTGACGTAAATGTCCGGCTGCAACTGACGGAATTCAGCGGTGCATTGCTGATTGGAAAACATGACGACGGCATCCACGGATTCCAGCGCGGCCAGCATATAGGCCCGGCTGTATTCGTCAATAATCGGACGAGACGGCCCTTTCAGCGCCCCGACGGAAGCGTCAGTATTAATCAGCACCAGTTGCGCGTCGCCGAATGCTTTGCTGCGATGCAGGTATTCCGCGTGGCCGCGGTGAAGAATGTCGAAACAGCCGTTGGTGATTACCAGCTTAAGCCCGATGGCGCGGAGTTCCTGACGCCATTTGACGGCCTGTTCCAGCGTCATAATGAGTGATTTCGGATCGCGATTCATTTGCTTATCCCCAGTTCCTCTTTTTGCGCTTCGGAAAGGAGACAGCGGACCATTACGCCGCCGTCACGCAGCAGTTTCATCGCTACTTCATTAATGGTATAGCGCTGGTGATAAACCACTTCGATGATCCCGGAATTAATAATCATTTTTGCGCAGAGCAGGCAAGGGCTGTAGGTGGTATATATCGTCGAGTCCTTGATGCTGATGCCGTGATAAGCGGCCTGGGTGATGGCGTTTTCTTCGGCATGGCTGCACAGGCACGAGCCCAGGTCCTCGCCTGACGGCGTTTCCGACTTGCATCTGGGGCAACCTCCGTCACAGCAGTTGGTGATGCCGCGCGGCGTTCCGTTGTAACCGGTTGAAATGATCCGGCGGTCTTTGACGACCACCGCGGCGACATGACGGCGGCAGCAGTTGCTGCGGCTGGCGGCGACCCGCGCGATTTCCATAAAATAATTATCCCAGTCCGGACGGCTGTTATTCTCTGACATATTCCTGTCCTTTTCGGATTGTTAAGTAAAATGCGGAAGATACTAAATAACACGATCTTAACATATTTTCAACCCGATGTTCACTTTTTCAGCAGACGTAAATTTCAGAATCAGGGAGTCAGAAGTCAGATACCATGAGTAAGTGACAAAGAATTTTGTCACTGGTTAAAGAAAAAACTCCTTTGTCAGTTAAATTATGGTTTGCGAACCTAAACAGACAAAGGAGTCTCAAAATGCAAAGAAAAGGTAACATTGTATCGCGTGAAAGTCAAGTGGATAATCTGGTAACAGTAGGAGTTGATATGGGCGGGGCGTTATGGGCGACGGCGATCCACGACTGGACAACCGGGCGTAACAGCTATCTTGGTTTAAAAGACAAAGATGGTAAAAGCAAGGAATGTCTCTTGTACGAAAAGCTCCGTGAACTGGTTTTGGACGGTCACCGTGTCCAGGTATTCTACGAGGCAGGCAGGTACGGGTATGCGCCGGCTCGTATAATACAAGCACTTGGAGCAGAAGTGAGCATTCTGCCGATAAACAAATTGAAGGTGATTATGTGTGGTAAAACGATCAAGACGGACAAACTGGACGCCAAGTTTCTCGGCGGACTGCATCCAGACGATCAGTTGCCTGAAGTCTATATTCCGACTCTGGCTGAAGAGGGTCGGCGTGATGCCGAACGCGAACTTGCCTGCTTGAGGAATAGTATCGGACGTATCAACGCGCAATTGCTGGCGATCATCGAACGCACTGAATTGAAAACTCCGTCCGGACATCGTTCCAGCAGTAACTGGCAACAGACAATAACCGGCTGGGACAGTTCCGGAGAATTAAAGAAGCTGCCGAACTTTATGGTGTTGCGGCTGAAAAATATGGTTGAAGAACTGGTTCTTGCGGAAAAACATCTGAAAGACTGGCAGGCAATTATTGATCATCAAATGGAGAAAGATCGGGAAGAGGCCAGAAAAAAAAATGTCCAGACAACGGTGGATAAACTGGAAAAGTTCAAGGTCATAGGAGACGTTATCTCCAGACATTTCTTTTGGGAAATAGGAGACTTCGGCCGGTTCAAAAACGGCAAGAGTTTCGCTTCATATTTTGGATTAACGCCGTGTCCGTTCGCCAGCGGAACGATGAACAGGGAACAGGGCATCAGCAAAAGCGGACGGAGAAGTCTGCGTAAAATGGCGATAGAAATGGCCTGGCTGTGGCGACGCTGGCAGCCGGACAGTCATCTGGCAAAGAAATGGGAACCAATGCTGAAGCAGAAAGGACGGGCGCGTAAAACTGCGATTGTGGCCATGGCGCGACAGTTGCTGGTAGCGTTATGGCGGCATGTAATGTACAACGAACCGATTGAAGGCGCAATCATTAACAAACCATTGGAAAGGACATGAATTTCAGTGAAAGCGAACTCGCTTGACTCCTTGGGAATATAGTCCGAAAATCAGATTGAGAACTTTCACTGTTTTATAATTTTAAAGGAGATTCATTGACAGAGACGATTTAAGCATCAGCAGGGGCAGCTCGATAAAACTCCTGGTAACGGAATGGTTTCCGACACCTTCAGAATGAGACCCCCTTGTTCACGCGATTCCGCATGTGGCATGTTATGGCCGGCAATTTAAGCCGCAGTCGATAGAAGGTTGGGACCGGAGAACCGGCACCCCGAAGGATGCGCGAAATGATGTGAAAAATCAACTCAATAAAAAAGGAAACAGCAGTCGAAAAAGTAACAAAAAGCAAAAATAGAAAAATCATTGTTGGAAAGTGATAGCGGAGCTTTTACTCTTAAAAGTAAATTTTTTAAGAAAAAAATAGAAAAATAGCGAATCAGGCTTGACAAAAGAACTCATAGAAGGAGTCAGAATTCAGCGTTTGACTGCGGTATCCGCAGTTTTATCAAAAAGAAACTGTCAATGGGGCAAAGATAAAAGACAAAAGTAAAAAGGCATGTTTCAAAAAGTGTTATAGATAGTTGACACTTTTTTAGACGTAGCCGCCCTGGAGTTTTCAAGCCCCAGTTCA
>CAIKZE010000096.1 GCA_903831825.1 uncultured Lentisphaeria bacterium
GTTCATCGAGGACAGGAATTGCTTCGTCCTCAAGCGCGTGAAAGTGTCAGGTTCATTCAGGAAGAAAACAGAGAAGAAATAGATGTCATTTCAGGCCCAGTGACATGAAATATGTCAACTGGGCTTTTGAAACATGCCGAAAGTTGTGTTATTTTTTACTGTTTTAGGATGCGTGATTCCGACTGTCTATATAAATATTTTTTCTGTAGGGTATTTACTTTATCACAGATGCCCTGCCGATCTCACCGGCATCGGGGGGCTTATTTGTATTCTTGGCGTAATTGTGGGGATTGCAGGAATATTCGAAAAGAGAGTAAATATAATTAGCAGGGTAATATGCCTTGCCTGCACGTTACTTTGCGTTGTTTTTCTTCTATATGCGCTTGCGCAATTGAACTCTGCCAGAGAAAAACCAATGCGTATTTCCTGTTCCTCAAACCTGAAACAGCTATATCTGTCATTGCAGCAATATGCGGCGGATTATGCAGGCTATTATCCTCCGGCAAACGGTGCGGCCGGGCTGGAAGCGTTAAGAAAAAACGATTATCTGACCGATTATGGCGTATATCGCTGTCCGAGCGTTACCATGGAAAGCAAAGACTTCAAAAGGCATGAATCCTTAACAGAAGAAAATGTAGATTATGTTTACATCGGCGGCCTAAACACCAAATCAGACCGTAAGTTGCCGCTTATATATGACAAGGCCAATAATCACGGCTATTACGGCAATGTGCTTTTTGCCGATGGCATCGTCGAAGGCATTGAGGGCGATCCTTGGACTAAAAACATCAAACCATGAGGCAATAATTTAACAGGGATATACAGGATAAGAAAAACCGTTTTTACCGTGAAGAACATGAAGTTTTTTTAAATCCCTTCATTACCTTCATGCCCTTCATGGTGAAAAGGATTTGCCTTTTTCGTGTCTTTGGTGCTTTTCGTGGTAAAAAGGGGTTTTCTGTGTGGTTGGGAAGTATAAAAAAAAGAAAGCAGATATTAAACTCTAGAAGAAATTTAATTTGAGACCTTGCGGCCCCGATGCTATATTGTTCAGAGATTGATCTGCTTTCTGGTTATAAGTTTACATGGTCAATGTTGAAATGTCAATAGTGATTTTGCATTTTTTTTCATGTCAGGATATTTTTAGGCAGATTTATAGTATAGGAATTTGTATTTTAACAGGGATAGACAGGATAAACAGGATAAAAAAACCGTTTCACCATGAAGAACATGAAGAAATTGAAGCTTAAAAATAATATCGCTATTTGTCGTGCATACCTTCATGCTCTTCATGGTGAAACATATTTGTCTTTTTTTCGTGTTTTTCGTGCCTTTCGTGGTGAAAAAGGATTTCTCTGTGGCTTTGTGTCTCTGTGGTTATTTAAAGTTCCGGAAAAGCCGGTTAAGTTCAAAATAAACCAATTCGTCAACCAGCCGGGGACATTATGAATTTCATCAAAAACAAAGTTAAAAATCAAGTTACGCGCGGCCTGTTCATCTCTTCCGGCGCGGAGTTCGCGGCAGAACTGGCGGCTCATGCCGGATTTGACCATCTGATATTGGATATGGAGCATGGAATGGGTGACGAGGGGGTGGTTTTGCAGATGATCCGCTCATTGAACGGGTCTGAAACCGCGCCGATAGTCAGGATTCCGTTTCTGCGCAATGAGTACATCAAAAAAACGCTGGATTTCGGCGCGGCCGGCATCATGTGTCCGATGGTGGAAACGGCGCAGGACGCCCGTGAGCTGGTAGATTTCATGCGTTATCCGCCGGAAGGCCGGCGCGGTTTTGCCGGCAATTCGCACGCGGCCGGTTACGGCGCGGATTTCGAAGAGTATTTTGCCCGCGCCAATGCCAATCTGCTCTGCGCGGCGCAGATTGAAACCGCGCGCGGCGTGGAAAATGTCGATGCGATTGCGGCGGTCGAAGGCGTGGATGTGCTGTTTATCGGACACTCGGATCTTTCGCTCAGTTTAGGGTGTTTCAACAACTTTGCCGACAAAAAAATAATCGAGGCCGAACTGGCGGTGTTGACCGCCGCGAAGAAACATGGAAAAGTCGCCGGAATGATGCTCCGAAGCGGAATGAACGCGCAAGATTACATCAATCGCGGTTTCACCTTTCTGATTCTGGGAACCGACATCGGCTGTCTGCGTTCCGCCTACGGCAAGCTGCTGAATAAAACCATACAAGATTAACCACAGAGACACAGAGGAAAACTTGGCAGGTTAAGCAGCCGGAAGACGATGAAGCCAGAAGTCAAGAAACAGTTCTTGTCTTAACTTTCTTCATGCCATTCATGGTAAAAAAAGTGGATTTCTTTGTGTCTCTGTGTCTCTGCGGTTAAATACAAATTACGATACGATCAGGTTAATTTTTCCAAATCGGCCTTGTCCTGTAATCGCTTTGTTGATTGCTTGTTTTTTATCAGGTCTTTCTTCCCGATAAAAGTCACTTCAACGTTTCCGTATTTTCCCTTAACCACCGATTTTTTTGCAGTGGAAAACTCAACCCCGTCAATCTCATTAATGAGGTCAATCCTCACAGGTTCTATTCCGATTTTTATGATGTTGCTTTTTTCAAATAAATCATCCGGCAAAATATCATCCCTGAATCCAAATTCACGCAGGACTTTTTTAAGTGAAGAAACGTTTCCGGGGGTCAATGAATAAAAAACATCCAAATCCTTGGTAAATCGGGGATAGCCATAAAAAGCGACGGCATAGCCGCCGACAATCATGTATTCAACGCTGTGTTTTTCTAACAACTTCAATAACTCTTGAAAGTCTGACTGGATATTCATATAGAAATTTTCCTGATTGAAGTCTCAAAAGCTCCAAAGCGTCAAGCCGCTCTTCCGGAGTTTTGCTGCTCCAGTACTTTTTATCTTCAGAAGCTTCTTTGCTGAATGTTGATGCTGATAATGTTTTTTTCATATTCATAATATAATATTCAAGACATACTTTTACAACGTAAAATCAAATTTGATATCAGGTTCAGATTGCCCGAATTTGCGGACGCTTCCCTGACTGACTCTTAACAACTAAATAATTTGAATATCCAATATCCAACAAGGAATATCCAACAGATGAAGGAAAAGCGGAATACAGGGGAGAAGAATATCCAACAAGGAATATCCAACAGATGAAGGAAAGGCAAAATACAATCATATTTGCAAGAGTATGGATGCTGCCGGGAAAAGCAGGCGCGACAGCGGTATTTTCTTCCCTTGAATATTGGATATTCCGTGTTGGATATTGGATATTCGTTTTGTGTGTGAAGACCCAAAATTTGGTGGAAATACAATTTATTTATACTTTGACTATTGACATGCATCGGCACGCGATGTATAATTAATGCATAGGCAGGCGATGCATAATAACAGCGGAGGATTAAAATGGCAGTCAACAGCGATATGATGCGGGGAATGGCGGAACCGATTATTTTGAAACTGCTCAACCATAAAAAAATGTACGGCTATGAGATCATCAAAGTAGTCAATGAAAAAACCGATAACGCTTTTCAATGGAAGGAAGGCACACTCTATCCCTGCCTGCACCGGCTGGAAGCGGACGGCCTGATCCAGAGCGAATGGGAGATCGCGGATAACGGCAAACCCCGGAAATATTACACCCTGACGAAAAAAGGACAGGCGGAAATGGCGGCGAAAGTCGAGGAATGGTCACATTTCGCCCAGGCGGTCAACACCCTGCTGTTCGCTTAAATCCGGGGAGAATTTCTTATCATGGACAAGCTGAACCAATCTTTAGATTTGTTTACCGAAGGGCTGCGTTCCGACCCGGAAATCCGGCTGGATATCCGCAAAGAATTGCAATCCCATCTTGAAGAAAAAATCGCGGAGGAAAAGTCTCACGGACATTCCAATGAAGAGAGCATTGAGCTGGCGTTAAAAACGTTTGGTTCCCCCGTCGAAGTCGCCGACGGACTCGCCGCCGCCAACCGCAAACGCATGAAACTCCGCGCCAGAATGCGTCTGCTCGCCGGAACGCTGTTGATTCCCGCCGTGATTATCTGCGCGTTCTTTTCGCTGGGGATGGCTTCCAGTTTTAGTATGCTGGATTTGTTTGAGCGTTTCAATGCCCCGATCGATTCTTTGCTTAATATTTCTAAAAAATCGTTCAGCTTTGATCTTTTCCAGCACTATACTTCTGAACAGAAATTGATTTTGGACGGTGATCGCTCCAGAAAAACTAATGTCGAACAGCAAAAGGCCATCTGGGAAAAATTTCCCGACAACAAAATCTACGCAGCCAATTATATTCTCGCACTTATAGGCTGGCACTATGACGGCAGTAACCGGGATTCCATCCTCGCGGAAATCAATAGGGTAAGTCGTATTGACCCGGACAATGCGCTGTATAATTATCTTGCCGCCGGAATATTACTGAAAGATGCCTGTGATCGAGTGGACTTGCCAAGAATTGGCAGCAAAGCCAAACCGCAATACCGGTTCGAACTGAAAGACCGTGCTTTGCTGGAAAAAGCCATGCGGGAATATCTGGCCGGAGTCCATAAAAAATATTGCTGCTCATATACTACCGATCTTTTAAAGCAAAGACTGCAAATCATGGGCGAAGCCGACTCGTTAACCGGCCAGTTTGAGCAGATGGCCATTGGTGCAGGAGTTATACTGCCGCATTTGAATCATTTCAGAGAGTCCGCCAGAGATATGCCGGAATATGCCGGGATTTTGATCAAGGATGGCAAAAAACAGGAAGCTCTGGAATATCTGAACACCTGGAAGCAGTTTATCCGGCATATAAATTCCGACAGCGACTATTTGATTACCGTGTTGGTTACTGATGCCATTGCCAGAGATGACGCGGAAAAATTGCCGCCGCTATATGATAAACTAGGAATGGCGGAAGCTGCGAAAACTGTTGCATCTGAAGCTGAAACCATCCACAAACCGGTGCAGGAATGGAGAGAAACAAGGAAGCACATAACCGATACGACGTGTTTGGAGCGTGGAAGTATGCTGGCCAACATGCTGTTACCGGCTCTTGGTTACGAACTTACCAACGAGGAACTTGCTCCCGCACGTTATGTGGAATATGTTTTCTGTCAGAAAATTACGCTGGCGTTGATTAATATGGTACTTATTTCCGGAATGATACTTGCTATCGGCGCAGCGCTGTACTGGCGGTTCCGCAGCGGCAGCCGGTTATTACTGTTAGCCCCGCCGCCATTGATGATATTGAAAACCCTGGGACTTGGTATCGTTCTGCCTTGGACTGCTTACTTTGCGCTTTCACAGATCGAAATACTCAGCGGATACGACTTTGGCTTTCGGATCAACGGAACCCGTTTTGCTACACAAATGGGACTCCTGCTGTTGCTCATTCCTGCTATTGTTTTGACATGCACTGGCAGATATGTCTCCGCAAGATGCCGTGAACTGGGGGTGGAAACTCCGCCGCCGCCCGGCAGGATTCAGAAAAGCACGATTATAGCCGGGTTGGTGTTATTGGCGCTTGGAGCATTTACTCCATTGGGAAGGTCTGTTCCTGCGGGAATGGCGGGCGAAGAGAAATTCTATGACTATCTGTTTACGCAACTTTGCACGACACATGTTGTATTGATCACGGGCGCAATTATTATGACAGTAATGTTCCTGTTGCAAATCGTACACTGGACAGCAATATTGTTCAATGGCAAGCGATACAGCATTTACTACGGCGCAGTTGCTCGAATGCTGGTGCTGACGTTCGCGCTGGCGGTACTGGTGCTGACCTGTGTTTTCCGTCCCATACTGGATTGGCGGGAAGCGGAGTTCATCCGGGAAGATAAAATTATATTCGGCTCGACGGAAAGTTTTACCAGAATCGAGGGTGATCTGGCCAGAAAACTGAGGAGCAAAATCGATCAGGCTATGACAAAAATCAGTAAATAAACTTAATTCTGTTTTTTCAGCCATTCGGTCCATTTCTGTTTATCAGGGCCGAAATCTTCGCCGGTGATTTCCTTTAGATATGCGGCGGCGGCGGAATTTAATTCGCGGTCTTTGGTGTCCAGGGAATTTATCAGGAATGGAATCGCCGGTTTTTCAAATTTGGCCATTGCTTTCAAGCTGGCCAGCGCGGCGGACGCGCTGTTTTCTTTGCTGCGGTTGAAAATATCTTCCAGCACGGGGAGGGCCGTTGCATCGCCGGCGCGGTTGAGCGCTTTCGCCAGTTCAGCTTGAACACGGGGACTGTCTTCGCGCCCGGCCAGCGCGATTAAATCCGGAACTGAGTTTTTATCTTGAAGTTCGCCCAGAATGTAGACCGCCTGTTCGCGGATCAGCGATTCGGGATCGCGCGTCAGATCGCGGATATATCTCAAGTCCGGCGCCTGTTTCGGGGCGAGCAGCACGATGGAGCGGGCGGAAACCCGCCGCACATTATTTTCCCGGTCCGTCAGGCATTTGACCAGTTCCGGCACCGCGCTGCCTTCGCCGAGTTGTCCCAGGTCGTAGGCGGCGGCGGCCCTTTCGCCGGCGTCATTGGATTGAAGTTTCTTCAGCATGGCTTCCAGCGGCGTGGGCGCTTTCTGCCGGGCCGAGTCCGGCGTGTCGTTAATCAGATCCATCATGACTTTATTCCGTTCCGCCTCTTTCAGCTTGATATCCGCAATTTTTTCATAGGCTCTCCCGACGGCCTCTTTTATGCCGTAAAAACTCAAGACCTGGGCCGGTTGCCGGATTTTGGCTAAAGCCCTGGCGGCGGCCTGGGCAACCTCGCGGTTCCCATCCGCATACAGCGCGAGTATATCTTTCATTAACGGATTAATCAGAGAAATTTTCTCACTCAGCGTCCCTATCGCGGCAACCCGGAGCGGCGGCGGGAGATTGCGGTTTTCAGCAATGCTGAACAGCGTTGGAATCACGGTGGCGCCGACGAAGAATTTCAATGCTTTTACCGCTTCTATCCTGACGGGAACCGGCGCATGGATGTCTGCCGCAATATCTGATATCTTGTTCGAATATTCCTGAATGCCGGTCTTTTTGACGCTTTCAATGATTCCGGCGGCGGCTACCGCGGCGGCTTTGTTTTTATCCGTAGTTTCAGGTTTAACCGCGATTGCCAGCAGGTCGGGAATGGCTTTTTCGTCGAGAAATTTAACCGAAGCGCCGATGGCGGCGGCCGCGGCGTCAGGACTGCCCGAATAACACTTGCGGAACAGGCTGAAAGCGAGTTCCCGCTGTTCCGTCTTTTTGATTTTTTGCTGTTCCAGGCGGACGGAAAGGTCTTTGACCGCGCCAAGCTGGCGGACGGAATCGCCGCTTTTTATGGCGTCATCGGCGACTTCCAGATATGACGGACCGCTGAAAAGCAGCCACCCGGCAACGATGGCGGCGACAACCAGCGGCGACGCCAGCACGGAACCGAGAACCGCCGGTTTGCGACGGATTTTACGCCACAGCCGCATATGGGCGGGAATCGGGCGCGCCGAAACCGGATCGCCTTTGAGGTAGGACAGCAGATCCGCCCGGAGGTCAATGATCTGCTGATACCTGCGATCCGGATCTTTTTCCAGACATTTCAGAATAATATTTTCCATATCCCCGGACACCGCGCCGGGGGCGATAGTCTTCGGACGGACGGGTTCGGCATTCACGACCATGCTGATCGTCTCGAACGCGGTTTCGCCGTGAAACGGTTTTTTGCCGGTCAGCCCTTCATAGAGAATCACTCCCATGCTGTAAATATCGCAGCGGTTGTCAATCGAGTGAGTCTGCCCCTGCGCCTGCTCCGGACTCATATAAGCGGGCGAACCGAAAACCGCTCCGGTGATTGACTGAATGGACATGCTGGAGGTGTCCTTGGCCAGGCCGAAGTCCATCAGCACCACGCGGCCGGTCTGTTTTTCCACCATAATGTTCGCCGGCTTTAAATCGCGGTGAATAATCCCCCGGTCATGCGCCGCCTGGAGCGCGGAACAAACCGAAGCCATATGCTGGAGAAACACTTTCTCCGGCATTTTTTGACCGGACAGAAAAATATCCTGAAAAGAGTTTCCGTCAATAAAATCCATCGTGAAATAAAATTGGCCGTCGAGTTCGCCCATTTCATGCACGGCAATGATGTTCGGGTGTTTCAAGTTGGCCGCGGCCCTGGCTTCCAGCAGAAAGCGTTTGATCGCCATTTCGGTGGCGCCTTCCCCCTCGATCATCAATTTTAAAGCCAATTCCCGCTTCAGGGTGGGGTCGTAAATCTTGTAAACAATGCCCATGCCGCCGCGGGCGATTTCATTCAATATCTGATATTTACCGAAAATTGAACTTCTGCCGCCGCTGTTTTTGCCGCTTTTGACGGTGGAATGCTTGCTAAGGTCCTCTATGGCGGAATTAGTCAAAATAACGGTTTTATTTTCGGATGCGGATTGCGGCATTTTCAAAAAGCTGTTTTTAGCAGCGGGCGGGGCTTTCCGTTCAACAGCCAGCCCGATGGTCTTATCCGGCGAACTTGCAGGCTGCTCCGGCTTTTTGACGGGTACTGCCGGAAGAGCAGCAAAAATCTGACGGACAGGGGTGATCGGCATCCCGCAGGACGGGCAGAGCACCGGTTCTTTCAGCGAAACGGCAATCGGATCGCTTTCCATGTCGCAGGCGTCGCAGCAAAATACCAGTTTCCCGATGGCCTGAATCGTGCCGCCGCATTCACAATCCGGCATATTGCCGGGATCGATGGCGTCGGCGTCATATTCCCGGCGGCATTTCTCACATTTCAGTTTAAATACAATGCTCATCAGATAAAATTCCAGAATTATTACAAATACAGATTAACATATTACTGCCGACTTGACCATTTTTCTAATATCCGACGGGAGAAACACGGAAGATTTTAACGCAAAGACGCGAAGGCGCACGGGAGAAAGCTTGAAGAATTTAACGCAAAGACGCGAAGGCGCAAAGCAGAGAAATTTTTAAAGTTTGGCTGCGTCAAATTTTAAAAAGGTTTTTTTCGGTTTGTTCTCTTTGTCTATTTTGCCGTGATATCTGAAAACTTTAGATGAAAAACTGGCTTGCATTTCGCGCGTCCGCGAAGGATATTGGAGTGACGCGATTGCGGCAGATGATCCGAGAAAGTTGCGGGAAAGCAGGAATTAAACGATATGCGGTAAAAAAACAAGTTGTAACCCCGCGAAGTAAAGATAATATTGGGACAGTTATAATGAAACATACAATGATCTATAATTTCTCAAAGTGGATGATGGTTTTGTCTTTAGCCATCATGATTCTTGGAACTGTTTTAGCTGTTCGTACGCATTTTTTCCTTTTGCGGGCTGTAGCTGTTACCGGAACAATCACAGAACTAATTGAGCAGAAAGAAGATTCCAGGGAAATTTACTATAAACCTGTTTTTTTATTTAAAGATACCAAAGGAGAAACTCACAAAGCACTTTCACCGACGCTAAGTTTTTGCTCTGGTGAGGTAAATACCGGTCAAGTAAATATTGGAGATAAATATGAACTTTTATATGATCGGGAAAATCCTTCAAATATGCGGGAAGATATGTTTTCAAGCATTTGGGGTCGTGAAATAATTCTTACTGGATTTGGGCTTTTAAGTTTTCTATTTTTTTCGACAATAATGTTGGCAACAAAAAAAATGCCTAATTCCACTAACAAAGAGTTTATTTCTCCAAGGCACATAATGGCTATACTAACTAATGCTAAAAGCTGGAGCCTGCTTGCAAAGCACATAATGGCTATACTAACTAATGCTAAAAGCTGGAACCTGCTTGCAAAATGGATGATGCTGCTACCTTGCTTTTTTATAATTATAGGTGCTGCTTTTGCTGTTCGTACTATCATTTTCCTTCAAGATG
The DNA here is from genome assembly GCA_903831825.1 of uncultured Lentisphaeria bacterium. GTDB lineage: Bacteria > Verrucomicrobiota > Lentisphaeria > Victivallales > Victivallaceae > CAIPAT01. The sequence continues at coordinate 9,838 of CAIKZE010000096.1, forward strand.
CAGTGCCCGCGACTGGAATAGTTTCAGAACTAATTGAGGAAAAAAGTCCTGATAGCGGTACAAATTATTATTTTTCGGTCTTTGCATTTCAAGACGCAAAAGGCATTACGCACAAAAAACGCTCTTCTCTGGGAAACATCACTCCGCCCAAAGTAGGCGACAAAATAGAAATCCTTTATAATCCAAAGAACCCGGACAGGGCGGAGGAAAATGATTACTACTGCCGTTGGGGTTTGCCAATGGGTTGTTTCCGCCAGGGAGCAGTTGGTCTCTTTATTTTATGGCTTGTTGTAATCATATCAAAGCGAAGAATGGCTTCTGCGGCAAAGACTCGTCAGCAATGAGCGATTCCCAAGTAATTCTCAAAAATGTTGTTGTTTAAGATTGCGAATCGGTGTTACTCCAACAACCATAAGCCGGTCTCGCCCTGCTTCAGATCTATGGTAAATTCGGAAGCCGATTTTATGAGGTAATCTTTTGAAAAGGGATCGTAGACGTTGCATTTATGAGGAAGTTTAATGGTTCTTGATCCTGAATACCTGGCATGTACGCCAAGCAGGGTTTTACTGGCAAGAACTTGATCATCGGCATCATCGTAAATATGGATGCCCGCATTCTGCGCTATACCTCTCAACAGAGATGAGGGAACATTGGGAACCGGAGACCACACGGAGGTCCAATCCGCCTGTTTCTTGATGCAGAGGCCGGGTTTGCGAAATGTGTAGATGCCGTTGCCGCAAGGCGTGGCAAGCAGTTCGCCCAAAATCTCAGCTTGCGGATCGGCGCACCATAAAACCGGAGAAAGAATCCGCATTTCACTGTCCGGGCCGAACCTGAGGTTTTTGGGAAGAAGTTTTGTAACAGGATGATTATAATTATTCACTGCGCATCTCATGCTCTCGATGGGGATATTTGCCATTCCCAGCTTGATTCCGATGAGGTCTTCAACCTTGCTGACAGACAAAGCATTGTCATCGACGATTCCATTGGCATATATCCATAGCACAGTTTTCCCGCCGGTGCATATTTTATTTTTTATTATCTGCCGGTCGTTGTCGTCCAGGTAAAAGGAGTTTAAAAATACATAAAACTTATATTTTTCAAAAGGGAATTTGGGGTTTGACAAATCAGTGTCCAGATAGATGTCGAACGGGGCTCCAATCCTGTGGAGATTCTCCAGCAACTGACGGGTAATGAATTCCTTTGAAAGATTGTTGAAGCACTGATAGAAGACGGAACGATAGCTGCCGATCACTGCGATTTCGCTAACATCTTTATCCTTCCCGATAAGTTTTTCATTGGCGATTTGGTTCAAAGTACCGGCGCATTTTATGATGGCCGGGTCATCCCACCATTTGTTTCCCGCATCAGAGAGGCCGAAATACCAAAATCCGCTTCCGCATTTTGAGAATATGCCGGCAAAATTTCTCTTTAATATTGACAGGGTTTCATCGATATTTTTTGCCTGCCCGAAATTGTCTCCGGTTTTTTCGCACTCGGTATAGCTGGGGTGCGGCGTAGTGAGGTGGGTGCGGGTGTCATCCTCAATGAAAACCATTTTCCCGTTAAGGATTATGGAATTGGGAATAAGGGAGTGGTCGAAGACTCCGCCGGCATGCCGCTCCTGGTAGTTATAAGGACCGGCAATGAAATCAATTGCCGGATTTTTCAATATTTCAGGAAGAGCTTTATGCCGCATCCGGAAATACGCTACTTTCTGGGGCATGGTTCCGTTGCCATCCCATTCCACTCCGGTAAAATACCCGTAAAAAGCACCGACAAGATGTTTTCCCGAAGACGCCTCCTTGATTTTCCGGGCAAAAAGGCCGATGACATTGGCGGGCATCATATGGTGATATCGCAAAAAATCGATTTGCTTCCGGCTTCTGGCCGGATCAAAGAAAATACCAAGGTCGCCTTTGAAAAAGAGCTCCCAGTTTGGAAGTCCGGCGTTGTCAAAAGTCACATTCCCGTCATGCCATGCATTCCGCAATTCCTGTACTGTGGAATATTTTGATTTCAGCCATTTTCTATACTCATTCAAGGCGGGGCCGCTAAAATCATACCAGTCAGTCCATTCACCCGGAGGCCCGGTAAGCAAATATCCAACGATCCTGTTTGAGTAATTTGAGTTTTTTACGTGGGCGGCAATATCGAAAACGCTTTCCGCTATCGTCTGCTGCCAAAGCGAGGATGCTTCGGACAGCCGGTCTCCCTTAGCCATGTCACTTTGCTTATTATTCCTGGTGAAAGGCGGCCAGACGGTAGCTTCATCAATATTTTTTTTGTATAACTCCGCTTTTTCCGAAACCGTTGTGGAAAGCAGGATCATAAGAAGAATGTCCGGAGACTTTTCAAGAACTTCATTAATTTGCTTGAACTGAGCCGCATTTGCGGCGAGAAATACGGAAAAAACAGTAATTTTGCTGGCGTTTTGACAATAAAAAAGATACCGTTCTTTAAACACAAACCCGGGCAAGCAGCCCGAAAGGACGGTATCCATGTTAAAATTA
>CAIKZE010000097.1 GCA_903831825.1 uncultured Lentisphaeria bacterium
ATCTTGCCCAAATTATTTATCGCCAAGTTATCACATTTTCTCGAAAATGCAACCGAGTTACACACAGTTCGCGCTCCAACTCCGACGAGTGAGGGACCCATTCTCGTCGGAGCGCGCCCTATGCATAACTCTCGCGATGTGGCAATATGTGTTTTGTCAGATTTAATGCGCCCCCCTGTTTTTGTCAAACTAAATGCAATTGAGGGGTTGGGAGGGGGTGCGTTTACTTTTTCAATTTTCTCCTCATAAAAAATCAGACAAAGAGACTTTCACCCCTTGACATGCACCAAAAAAGATACTATAATCTGTTTATGCAAAACGGCGACATAATTTTAAAAGTGGTGTTTTTCCGGACATTGAACGGCAAGGAGCCAGTCCGGGAATGGTTGCTTGGGTTGCCTCAGGAACAACGGAAAGCCATTGGCACAGACATTAAAATCGTACAATACAGCTGGCCGTTGGGAATGCCAGTTGTGCGAAAAATGGCGGCAGATTTATGGGAAGTCAGAATAACTATTTTCAATGGCATTGCCAGAGTGTTGTTTACGGTTGACGGCAGTCTGATGATACTGCTACACGGCTTTATTAAGAAATCGCAGAAAACCCCGGAAAATGAACTTGAAACAGCTCTGCATCGGCTTAATCAATACAGGAAAAACAAACTATGAGAAAACAAAATAAACATGTCGGCAGCAATTTTGACGATTTTCTGAAAGAAAACAATCTGCTGGACGAGTGCGAAGCATCCGCCGTCAAGCGGGTTTTGGCGTGGCAATTTGAGCAGGTCATGCAAGAAATGAAAATATCCAAAGCTGAACTAGCCCGAAGAATGCACACCAGCCGCGCCGGAATTGACCGTCTGCTTAATCCCGATAACCCTTCGGTAACGCTTCAAACGATGGAAAAAGCAGCCCGTGCTATCAATCGTCGCCTTAGCCTAGAACTAAAATTGGCATAATAAATATTTATATTTAAGCTTTTAAACAAATTTAAGACTAGAATAACGCGATGCTATACGGTAAGGAAAAACATGAAAATATCTGATTACGCCATAATAGTATCTTCTATTATTGTTGTTGTAGGATGGTTTGTAAATAATTTTCTTAATAGAAGACATGATATTTCCAAGAAAAGAATGGATTATAGGTTGGAATCTTTACATTCGTTTTTACCTGTATTCTTGTCAATTACTTCATCTTCTCAACCATTTAAAGACGACCCAACTTTAAGCGATAAGATAAAAAATGCTCGTGTTAATTTTCAGTTGTATGGTTATCAAGACGAAATAGACTTATTCAATAAATTTGTTAAAGCAATTGAAAAACAAAATACCCATGAAGCAACTACTACTATTAATGAGCTAATCGTTCTTGTAAGATGTAGATTAAGAAATGAATTAAAGTTACCAGCTTTCAAGCTCTAGTCTTTTTTAACGAACTCATCGTATTTCTCCATATCCTTTTAAATTTGAATTAAAATAATTGAGACAGTACCCTTGAATACAAATATAGTTGCGCCGCTAAAATCCCCATTGAACTGAGCCGCTGACGCGCCAGCGGCTCAGTTCAAAAGCAAAATACATAACAATCAATTTTAGATACTACCAGAAAAATACAGGCGTAATAGCTGTATTTTTTACCTTGAGTGTTGGATATTGGATATTCAAATTATTGGTCGTTAAAAACAAACACGGTTATTCATCCTGGAAACGCCCATAGAATTCACGAGATGAGACAATATTATCAGTGCTTTTCTATATAAGCCAGAATGGTTCGCAGGACGTTCTCGAATACTGCCAGTCTGGCCAGTTCAAAGCCGTGACTGTTCTGACAGACATGCCCCAGCACGGCAACGCGAGCGGCGGCGCCGGCCTGACAGATAGCGCTGGCATCCGAAAATGATTTTTCGTAAACCACCGGCTGAAGTTCAGTTCCCGCCTCGCGGGCCGCTTCCAGCAACTCCCGCACCAGCCGCTGATCGTAATTGCAGATCGCATCTTTGCTCCAAATGCCTGGCCGTCCGTCGAGTTTCAAAACCGCCTGATCGGTTATGGCGCAGCCGTCAATCGCTATGAATATTTCCGGTTTTTCACGCAAGGCCATCGCTCTGGCCCCGTAGCAGCCGCCCTCTTCGTGAACCGTAAATGCCGCAATCAGCGGTGACGACGGACGGAATCCGCGTTCTTTCAAAGTCTTCAACATTAACAGCAGTATTGCGACTCCGGCGCGGTCATCGAAACTCCAGGCGGAAATCAGCGGCGAATTTTTTCCGCCGAAAACATAGGGCCCCCTGCCCTCTTTCACCGGAACCGCGCTGGAGCCGGGACGGACCCCGGCGGCTTTAAGCTCCCGCGGGGATAATCCGGTAATGATCCTGACGCCATGCCAGTCCGGAGCCCATACGCCGCTGCCGACAGCTTTCGCCTGCGCCGAACCCATTGAAAACAGGCCGGAAACAGTTTTGTCATTATCAGTCATAATCACAACCTGACATTCGCCCAGCTTGCAGGGATGAAGCCCGCCGGAAGGGGCCACGCGCAGGTTGCCGTTTTCCTCTATCGCCGTCACCACCATGGCCACTTCGTCCATATGCGCGGCCAGGATAGTTTTCGGCTTCGCCTGGTCCGGACACCCCAGCCTGACCAGCACGTTGCCGGAAGCGTCAGTTTCGCTGTCCATGCCGAAGGCGGCGATCTTCCCGCGAATCACCCCAGCCATCAGCTCTTCGCGCCCGGGCGGCGCCGGGACGCGGATCAGTTCGGATAATATCTCCACAAAAAATTTACTAAATGCATCCATATATGCTGCTTTCAGATTTTAAGATTAGCATCTTTGTTTTAGACTTCCATGCTTTAAACGTTTATAAAATTGTCATATTAAACGGCCTGTTTAGCAAGTAGTTGCATTAATGGATGGTCACGCTCTGTCGTGACCGGTATCGAAAGAAGGTTGTGACGGAGCAACCCTCCATTGGGTTATCCGCCATCGCAACTGTTCCCCTGTTTTTTGAATTTCCGGTTTCCATTCTGACTCCTGAATTCTGAATTCTGACTTCCTTCTTTTGGGTTGCGGGCAAAGCCCGCCTTAGTCATTCCAGGGAGAAAGATTTTCTCAGCGACTGCATAACTTCCGGTGAAGGCGCGGCGGCGTTTTTCAGGACGGCATTGAACTTTCCAACCAGCAACTCCGCAATATGCCGGTGCACGGCTTCCAGCGTCTCAACCAGTGATTGTTTGCGCAATGTTTTGTATAATTGCATGGAATTGACGACCAGCGTTTCAGTGTTCGGATAACCGGAACACATCAGGTTCCACGGGGCGAGCTGCGCCTGGTCGCCGGCGCTGCGGAAATCGCTGCGGAAAAGCACTGCCGGTTTGTTAACGGCCTTGGCCGCGATAAATTCGGCGACCGTGCCGGAATCGGCATCGCCGCCGTCAAAATTGAACAGCGCCAGATCGGCGTTAAACAGCGCGTTCAAGTCCTTTTTGCGGATTTCGTCAAAACTCAATCCGGACGTATCCATATCCTGCGGCAGAAAGCATTCGAAACGCCCGTTTGACACTTTCCCGATCTGCACAGCCAGCATCAGGTTGCCGGTCAAATGCTTGTGATCAAACAACTCCCCGGCAAAAAATACAATAAACTTTTTCATCGCTTCTCCCGCGGAAAAATCTTTGTGTGCTTTAAGTTCGCCGTCCGATCACTTATTCTATTAAAGAATTCTGCTGTCCACGGTGGTGGCGTCCTTGGATTTGGCCAGCCAGTTATTGATGGTCGCAATGAATAGCTCATTATTGATCGGCTTGGTAATATAATCGTCAATTCCCGCCTTGATGCATCTTTCCTTGTCGCCCTTCAACGCATAAGCGGTAACCGCGATAATCGGCGTGTAAAGGCCGGTCGCGGCTTCGTAATTCCGGATTTCCGCGGTCGCCTCCAGCCCGTTCATCACCGGCATCTGAATATCCATCAGCACCAGGTCGAATTTACCGTTTTTATAAGCTTCCACGGCTTCCGCGCCGTTAAACACCGCCACGACATTGTGATTCCGCTTCTGCAACAGTACCTTTACCAGATAATTACTGGTCTTGTCATCCTCGGCCAGCAGGATATTGGCGCCGGGTTCCGCATTTTTCGATACGCCATCAGCAGCCGGCTGTTCTTTTTTGTGATCTGAATCTGTCGGCAAACCGAGTTTAACAATGAAAAAGAAACTGCTTCCGACATCTTTAATGCTTTCAACCCATACTTTGCCGCCCATCAGTTCAACCAGTTGCTTGGTAATCGCCAGCCCCAGCCCGGTGCCGCCATAGCGCTTTGAATAAGAACTGTCCAACTGGGTGAACGCGCTGAACAAACTGTTCAATTCGTCTTTCGAAATCCCGATGCCGGTATCAGACACCTTGAACAGAATTTCAATATTTTTATCGCCAATGCTTTTCAGCATCACCGCGACATTGATTTTGCCGATATGGGTGAATTTTACCGCGTTGCCGATAAGATTGGCCAGCACCTGACGGATCCGGACCGGATCGCCAACCACGTTATGCGGTATTTTCGGATCATAATCCAGCGATATGTCAAGTCCTTTCTGCTTCACTCCGATCCGGAACAGATCAATGACTTCTTTCAGGCATTCCTGCAAATGAAAAGGCATCTTCTCCATCTTCATCTGGCCGGCTTCAATATTCGAATAATCAAGGATGTCGTTCACCACCCGCAGCAGCGATTCGGCGGATTTCTGCACAAGTTTCAAATATTCTTTCTGATCATCATCCGCGGACTTGACCAGAGCCAGTTCGGTCATGCCGATAATGCCGTTCATCGGAGTGCGGATCTCATGGCTCATATTGGCCAGAAACATGCTCTTCGTCCGGCTCGCGTGTTCGGCGGTCTCCTTGGCCGCGATCAGTTCACGTTCGGCCTTGATCCGGTCTGTAATGTCATGCACAATGTAATAATAGTAATGCCTGCCGCCGATATTGATCGGGGCGCTGTATATTTCAACATCCACCACCGTGCCGCCGCTCTGAACATGTTTCGAGTAAAAATGCCGCTTATTCTGCGCCGGTTCGCTCTTCATTTCCGCCGTATGCTGCTGCGGCTGCATGACAATATCGAAAATGCTCATGTCCTTTAATTGCTTCAGCGTGTACTTGTAAAAATCACATGCCGCCTGGTTCGCGTCGGCGATCATTTCCGTCTCCGGATCGGTAATCAGCATGACTGAATGGCTGTCTTCAAACAGGCTGGCGTACCGCTCTTCGCTTTCATGCAGCTCAATCTTGGTCTTATGAAAATGGTACACCAGCATCGCCACCGCGACGCTGAATGAAAAAAACATCCCCAGCAGGTAGCCGAAAGCATCCGCCCACTCGTAGCCGGTCAGAAACGGATAATCAAGCTTGTGCATGCCCCAGAGAATAAACAACACGCCGAGCACGACACTGTCCGTGCGGTTGGGCATTTTTAAAATAAAGAACTGCGAACCGATCCAGATAAAGATAATCGCCATTAAGACATATATCGGAATGGCAATCAAAACATCACTCACATCAGAGTAAAGTCCGAACGCGATCCAGGTCAGCATTAATGCCGCCACCCCATACCAGGCAATGCTGTACTTGCGGGATAAAAACATGAACATCCCGATCGCCAGCATCACCACGCTGACCACGCTGGCGCAATAGTATCCGGCAATAAGAAAACTGAAATCGGGATATCTGGTTACGGCAAAGGCAAAACACAGATGCAAGGTGTAGAACATCCAACTGCACGTCCACACCAGCAGGTATTTTTTCCGCTCAATGATGAAAATATACAGGAAAGCCAGAGAAAGAAGCAATGTCGCCATTATTGCAGCAAGCAACACAGGAGGCAGCCACAACGAATTCATCTTTCTCCTCCTGTTTTCAAATAGTAAAATCTATTAATTTGCGCCATGATAAAACATCGTCTCATATTATGATTACTATTTAAATATAATTTGATATTAATATTTTTCCAGTCCAATGTTCCCATTTTAATATTAATAACATTAACCTGAATTATTCATAAGGAATTGTTAAGGAGCTGTAAATAAAATAAACTTGATCGTATAGTAATTTGTATTTTTATCCTCGTTTTATGATTGCGAAGCAATCTTTGGACTAAGTCTTCAATTACACCCTGTCGCAACGTGACAGAATCTAAATTCCGGATAATTCACCCATTTCATCCCTTGAGCGGGCGGGAGTTTGATATTGTCGATTACCTTGTGTTCGGCAAGGACGGAAGG